>JACDBY010000377.1 GCA_013694685.1 Actinomycetota bacterium | reverse complement strand
TCCTTACTCGGTGTGCCACCTGACGCGAGCTTCGCTCTCGACCCCGGTCTAAGCACGAGGACAGCGGGGACTGCGGCGGAAGACTGCTGCTGAGTCGAGGGCCAGCGCTCCCCGTCGCTGTGGCCTTACCACCTGCCCTGGGTGCATCCGGGGCTCGTCAAGGTGTCGCCCATGTCGGCGCACCATCGCTGGCAGGGCCGTGGCATGTACATGGGCTTCTGCACCTCCCCGATCGCGGCGAACACCGACGATGGCGGCTGGCAGGGTCTTCTGCCGATGACGAGCCTCTCGAGTGCGGACGCCGAGAGCGCGCGGTTCGCGTGGCTCTTCCCCTCGCTCGCGATCAATGCGCTCCCGAACCACACGTTCCTCCTCCTCACCCGGCCGACGGCTGCGGGTCACACGAGCGAGGTCGCGTATCTGCTCCTGCCCCCGGAGACCCACGAGGCGCTCGACCCCGACAGCGAGCGAGCGGTCGACGAGCTCCTCGGGTTCTGGGACGAGGTCAACCGCGAAGACATCGCGATCGTCGAGCGCGTTCAGGACGGGCTCACCGATCCGGCGTACACGGGCGGTCGCATGTGCTACCGCTTCGAGGAGAGCGTGCACCGCTTCCAGAACATCGTGATCGACCGGATGCTCGGCATCCGCCGGGTGCCCGAGGGAGACCCGCCCGCCTAGATCAGGTCGAGTGCGGCGGCGAGCGCCTGGACCGCGAGCTCGACGTGCTCGTCCTCGACGACGAGCGGTGGCGCGACGGCGACGCCGTCCCTGAGCGAGCGCGTGAGGAGTCCCGCCTCGCGGGCACCGAGCCACAACCGTCGCGGCGCCTCCGGATCGCGCGCCACGACTTCCGGCTCGAGTGCCACCGCCGCCATCAACCCCACTCCGCCGCGCACCTCGGCGACGAGCTCGTGCTCGCAGAGTTGGGCCAGGCGCCGATGGAAGCCGGACTCGAGCTCGAGCGCGCGACCGACGAGGTCGTCGGTCGCGAGCAGGCCGAGGTTCGCGAGCGCCGCGGCGCAGCAGGTCGGGTGTCCCGAGTAGGTCGAGCCATGGGCGAACGAGACACCCGGAGACGTCCAGAACGGCTCTGCGACGCTCGGCGCCGCGATCACCCCGCCGAGCGGCAGGTAGCCGCTCGTGACGCCCTTCGCGAACACGATGAGGTCGGGCTCGAGACCGAAGCGCTCGACTCCGAGCCACGTGCCGAGGCGACCGAACCCGCCGATGACGCTGTCGGCGATCGTCAGCACGCCGTGGCGCCGGCAGATCTCGACGACCGCCTCCAGGTAGCCGGCCGGTGGAGGCAAAACACCGCCCGAGCCGATCACGGGCTCGAAGACGAACGCGGCGACGTTCTCGGCCCCGAGCCTCTCGATCTCCGCCTCGAGAGCACCGGAGTCGTCCCACGTGACCTGCGAGGTCTCGAGCACGAGCGGTCCGAACTCATCCTTGTAGGGCAGGCCGAGGATGCTCGTCCCGATTCCGTGGGTCCCGTGATAGCCACCCGTGCGGCTGATCAAATGACGGCGCTCGGGCGCGCCGCGGACGCCGTGGACGAGCCGCGCCAGCTTCGTCGCCGTCTCGATCGCCTCGCCGCCGCCGCTCGTCAGGAACACCTTGGAGCCCGGCTCCGGCGCCAGATCGGCGAGCCGATCGGCCAGCTCGAGCGCCGGGCGGTTGGCGAGGTCGCCGAAGAGGTGGAAGCTCTCGAGGGCTCGCATCTGTGCCGCGACGGCCTCGCCGATCTCTCGGCGTCCGTGACCGACGTTCGCGTACCAGAGGCTCGAAGAGCCGTCGAGGTAGCGCCGTCCGTGCTCGTCCCAGACGAAGACTCCCTCGCCGCGGACGAGCACCACCTCGGCACCGTCGACGGCAGACATGTCGGCGAACGGATGCCAGAGCGACGTCATCGCGGCGGCTCGGTCGGACCGCCGATCGCGACCGAGAGCTCGCCCGCGGCGACCACGAGGCGCAACGCCGCCTCCTCGAGTCGCTCGTCGAGCCGAAACTCCGGGCCGGAGACGTTGACGGCCGCGACGATCGTGCCGGACGGCCCGCGCACCGGCGCGGCCGCGGCGACGAGCCCCGGCTCGAACTCGTTTCTGACGATCGCGTACCCGCAGTGCCTGACCTCCGCGAGTACGCGCTCGAGGCTGGCCAGACCGAGCGACGCGAGCTCTTTCGACTCGAGCTCGGAGACGAGCACGCGTCCGGCCGACGTCGTGGCGACCGGTGTCAGGCCACCGACGCGACCTGGGGCGTGGATCGTGCGGGCCGGTGCCTCGGCGAGGAGGGTCAGGACGTGTGCTCCCTGCCGCACCGAGAGGTGCACGCTCTCTTCGAGCTCCCGGACGAGCGTCCGCAACACCGGGGCCGCGACGGCGAGCAGGCGTGCATCGCCGGCGCGGGCCGCGAGGGCGAACACGCGCCATCCGAGCCGGTAGGCAAGGCTCTCGGGGTCACGCTCGACGTACCCGTGCTCCGCCAGCGTCGTCAGCGTGCGCGAGAGCTGGCTCTTGTCGTCTCCCCGCAGCTCCGCGAGGCGCACCACCCCGAGGCCGCTGCCCGTCGGCTCGTCGGCGAGGAGCTCGAGCACGCCGAGCCCTCGGGCCAGCGCTGCGGTTCCCGGGTTCACGTTTGCATTGTCTCGTCCGCCTGGACGAAGATGCAACCCGGTGTGAATGTCGGGACTGAGCAGCGTGGTCTCTCGGCTGACGAGCGTCGCGTGTGTGACGAGATTGCTCACGCAGAGGACGAGCTGGTGGAGCTGCTTCGCGCTCTCGTCGCCCTGGACACCACCACCCACGCGGTCGGCGACCCGCCCCGGCAGGAGGCGGAGCTCCAGGAAGTCCTCGCGGAGCGCCTTCGATCACGTGGCGCCGACGTCCGCATCTGGGAGCCCGAGCCCGAGCTCGTCGCCGGTCACCCGATGGTTCCCGACGGGTTCACCTTCGCCGGTCGACCGCAGCTCACGGCCCGGTTTCCCGGCTCCGGCGGCGGCCGGACGCTGCTCCTGAACGGTCACATCGACGTCGTCTCGGTCGAGCCGCTCGAGCGGTGGGAGCACCCGCCGTTCGCGGCGGTCGTCGCCGACGGTCTCGTGCACGGACGCGGGGCGTGCGACATGAAGGGCGGCGTGGCCTCGATGGTCTTTGCCGCGGAGACGCTTGCCCGTCTCGGCATCGGGCTCGCAGGAGACCTGATCGTCAACACCGTGAGCGAGGAGGAGTCGACCGGGGCCGGTGGGCTCGTGACGGCGAGGACCCTGTGGGCCGACGCCGCGATCGTGCCGGAGCCGAGCGGGCTCGACGTCTGGGTGACGTGTCGCGGCAGCCTGCTGCCGACGATCATCGTCGATGGCCGCGCTGGTCACGCGGGCATCCCGCAGCGACCGTGGGAACAGGGTGGCGCGGTGAACGCGATCGAGAAGATGGGTCTTGTCCTCAAGGCGATCGCCCGTCTCCGGGAGCACTGGGCCGGCCTGCCCTCCCATCCGTATCTCTCGCCGGGCGATTGCGTGCCGACGATGGTCTCCGGCGGCGAATGGATCGTCTCGTATCCGGCCTCGTGCCGGCTCGACTGCCACATCGAGTACCTGCCCGAGCAGGCGGACGAGCACGGCTGGGGCTCTCGCGTCGAGCGCGAGTTCACCGACTGGATCGTGGGCAAGACGGCGAGCGATCCATGGCTCGCCGCGCATCCGCCGCGCGTCGAGTGGCTCGTGGGCGGCGTGCCGCCGTCCGAGGTTCCGATCGATCACCCGATCGTGACAACGGCGCTCGGGGCGACCCTCGCGGTCGGTCGCGAGAGCACGCTCGGCGGGCTCGACAACTGGCACGACGGGGCGACCCTCACCGTCGAGGCGGGCATCCCCGCGATCTGTCTCGGGCCGGGTGACGTCCGGCTCGCTCACACGGCTGAGGAGTCGGTGCCGATCGCCGACCTGGTCGGCTGCGCGCAGGCGATCGCGGTCACGGCGATGCGCTTCTGCGCCTGAGCCGGTAGCGCCCGGCGGGCCGGACAGGTCGGGCCGCTACGGCCCAAGCCCAACTGGGCTTCAGGCGGGAGCCCGTCACGCGCCCCGTGACGCGGCCGAAAGCCCTGCGAGCTCGCCGAAGCGGGCGATGATCTCGCGCCCGGCGGGATGCTCGTCCGTCCACTGCTCGGGATGGAACTGCGTTCCCCACCAGGGCCGGTCGTCGGCGGCGATCACCTCGACCTCGCACACCTCGCTCGAGGCCAGCACCCGGAAGCCCTCCGGGAGCCGCGTCACCTCGTCCGCGTGGCTCTGGAACGCGTCGAACCGCGGCGCCAGGCGCGCGAGGAGATCGGAGTCGTCGACGACGTCGATCGTCCCGTAGCCGCGGACGGGTTGGTCGGCCGAGCCGACGACGCCGCCCCGCGCGCGCACGAGGATCTGCATGCCGGCACAGATGCCGAGCACCGGACCCGGGTACCGGCGCAGCGCCTCGTAGAGCCGGCCGAGGTGCCTGCGGTCGTGCATCGCCCACGCGTCGAACGAGCCGGAGAGGACGAGCGCATCTGCGTTGGGTGTCTCCAGGGCTTCGTAATGCACGCTTTTGACCTGG
This sequence comes from Actinomycetota bacterium, assembly GCA_013694685.1. Taxonomy (GTDB): domain Bacteria; phylum Actinomycetota; class Thermoleophilia; order Gaiellales; family Gaiellaceae; genus Gaiella. The sequence goes on along the minus strand of JACDBY010000377.1, from coordinate 18,704 downwards.
GTTCCGAGGACTTCTGCGAGCCGCCCGCGCCACGTCTCGTAGCGCTCGCGGCGCTCGGAGGTCAACGCTCCGGCGTGCTCGGTGAGGACGAAGAGCACGCTCAATGGTCGACGTCCCGCAACTCGAGCGTGCGGCGCTCGACGAATGCGTCGAGACGCTCAGCAGCTTCCGGGTCGAGCGGCGGCTGCTCGTAACGCTCGAGTGCCTCCTGCCACACCCTGGTCGCGCGTGCCTCGGCGGTAAACGCTCCGTCCGCCTCCCAGCTCTCGTAGTTCTGCCAGTTCGAGACGAGCGGCTCGTAGAACGCCGTTTCGTAGCGCGCGAGCGTGTGCGGTGAGCCGAAGAAGTGGCCGCCCGTGGGTACCGCGGCGATCGCGGCGAGGCCGTCGTCGATCTCGTGCTGATCGACGCTCGTGGCCGGTGCGATCGTCATGGCGAGCATCTGCAGCATCTCCACGTCGAGCACGAGCTTCTCGAACGACGCGGTGAGGCCACCCTCCATCCAGCCGGCCCCGTGGTAGACGAGGTGCGCACCGCCGAGGACGGCCGACCAGATCGACATCTGCGACTCGTATGCGGCCTGGGCATCGACAGCGTTCGAGGCGCTCGCGTTGCTCGCGCGATACGGGAGGCCGTAGCGGCGTGCGAGTTGACCCGCGGCGATCGTGGCGCGCGCGTTCTCCGGCGTTCCGAACGCCGGGGCGCCGCTGCGCATGTCGACGTTGGAGGTGAATGCTCCGTAGACGACGGGCGCCCCGGGCCGAACGAGCTGCGTGAGCGCGATCCCGGCCAGCGCCTCGGCGTTCTGCTGGACGAGCGCGGCGGCGAGCGTCACTGGCGTCATCGCGCCCATCAGGGTGAACGGCGTCACGACCGCCGGCTGACCGTGCTCGGCCATCGTCATCAGCCCGTCGCTCATCGCCTCGTCGAACCGTCTTGGCGAGTTCACCGAGATGATCGTGAAGACGCAGGGGTCGTCGACGACCTCCTCGAGCGTGAGGCCCCGCGAGAGCGCGGTTACCTCGATCCCGTCGAGTGTCCGGTCGCGGCCGATCGCCGAGCAGTGGAACACGCGATCGGTGTAGGTGACGTTGGCGCGGTACGTGTCGAGGTGACGCGTCCGGGGCGGGAGCTCCTGCGGCGCGGTTGGCTGGTTCCCGACGAAATGGATCACGTCGAAGCAGTGCGCGAGCTTTACGAGCGTCACGTAGTCGTCGAAATTCCCCGTTCGCCTCCCGCGGACGCGATCGTGCACCGTGGGCGGCCCGGCGACGAGACCGAACGCGATCCGGTCGCCCCCGACGACGAGCTGTCGCGCGGGATTCCGCGGCGTCATGGTGAATTCCGCCGGCGCACTCGCGACGGCGTGCTCCACGACCTCACGAGGAATCCTCGTCAAGCCCGTCTCCTCGTCGACGAGCGCGCCTGCTTCGGCGAGAACGGCGCGGGCGGCGGTGCCCATGAACTCGACACCGACGTCCTCGAGTAGGCGCAGCGACGCGTCGTGGATCGCGGTGACCTGCTCCTCGTCGAGGAGCTCGACCGGCGCGAACGAGTTGACGGGCGGGCCGCCTGCGAACGTCGCGGGTCGTCGGCGCCCCTCGCGCCGGGCGGTTCTCTCGTCCCTTGCTCGTCGCGTCACTCGTTCAATTTACAACTTGAGTTGCAAGAAGGCGAGCATGCCAGCAAGTGTCGCAGCGCGGGCGGGACAGGTCCCGCCCCTACGACCGTCACGACACGTGCCGCCTTACGCGGCGCCGAGAAGCTCGTCCGCGTAGGTCATCGAAACGCGGCGCATGATGCCGTTGCCGTCGTGCTCGTAATGACCCATGCGCCAGAGCGCGGGCGAATAGACGTGGATCGACGTCGCACCATCACCGACGTCTCGCACCCCGTGGATGTAGCTCGCGTCGAAGTGGAACGAGCCGCCGACCTCGTGGCGATTGGTCTTCTCCCGGATCCACCCGTCGCCGTCGCGCTGGAAGAAGTCCTCGAGCAGCGCGCCCTGGGCGACGCAGACGCCCCCGCTCGAACGATCGTGGTCGTGGTAGCCCGTGTCCTGCCTGTTCGTCCAGCAGATCAGCCAGACGTCGAGCGCCGGGTCGCGGTAGAGCTGGGTGTAGAAGCGATTTCCCTCGTCGTAGCGCACATGCTTCCGCCAGAGCGACTCCTCCGAGGCAATCTCCCGGGACAGCTCCTCGCAGCGGTACTCGTCCTGCTCGGTGTCCGCCGGGACGTTGGCGGCGATCCAGGTCGCGAGCGTGCTCAAGGGTCGACCCGTTGTCGTAGGAGCTTCTCCGGGTTGTCGTGGAGGATGATGTGGGCGACAGAATCTCCGAAAGCACGGACAGCGCGCAAGGTCGGGGCCGCCTCGACGACGGGCACGTCCGATCCGTAGACGAGCTGCTCGACGCCAAACGTCTCGATACAGAGCTCGATCGCACGGCGACCGTGGGTCGAGACGTCGAGGTAGACGTTGCGATCCAGCATCGAGCGCACGTCAAGCGGGCTTCGCAGCGCGAGCCGCTCGAGCTGGAACGGTGCACCACCCGCGAGCATCGCGAAGACGATCCGCAGCTCCGGCAAGCGCTCCCGCCCGCCGTCGAGCCACGAGAACCACGCCGACTGCATGCCGGCCGCGTACTCCACGATGCCGGCCCACCAGCGCGGGGCGCCCGGCCGGTGGCGCACCGGCCCGGGGTGGACGAAGAGGTAGCCGCCGACCTGGGACACCTCCTCGAGGAGGGGCGCCGACGCGTCGAAGTCGTCGAAGATCTCGGCGGAGACCGACGTGCCGACGAACCCGTCGACCACCCGGTCGGGTGCAAGCGCGGCGAGCCGGCCGTTTGCCCCCTCGACGAGCTCGCGGATACCGTCGATCCACGCGTCCTCGAGTCCGCGCCGCTCGTCCGGGGTCAACGCCCCGAGGCCCAGCGAGGCCGGGAGCGACACGACCGCGACGTCCACCTCGTCCCGATCGAGCTGGGCGAGACGCTGCTCCGGATCGTGAGCGGAGGAGGCGTACTCGAACCGTCCCTCGTCGAGCACGAGGGTCTCGCCGTCGAGGCATGGCACCGCGCTGCGCGACCGCAGGGCCGCGACGAAGGCATCGGGCCAGAGGTGCTGGTGGAGATCGACGGTCACCGGATCTCGCCCAGCCGACCCGAACCGACGAGGCCGACCAGCGGCTCGAGCTCGGGCAACGGATCGCCCTCGGCGACGAACGGTGCGACCGAGCGGACGAGCGCGTGGGCGCGTGCGGTGCCGTCTCCCAGCCGTGCCCTGCGGAGCTCGCAGGCCTGGGCGGCGAGCAGCAGCTCGACCGCGACGACCCGCGACCCGAGCTCGACCATCTCGGCGAGCCGCCGCGCCGCCAGCGGCGCCATCGTGGTGCGATCCTCGATGCCTTCGGCCTGCGTTGTCGAGACGAGCTCGAGGGAGACGGGCAGGGCGAGCAACCGCGCCTCGGCCGCGAAGGCCTGGATCGCGATTCCCAGCTCGCTGAGCGCGCTCTCGGCGAGCCCGGCACGTGCGCCCAAACCCTCGGGCAGGCCCGTGAGCGGGGCCTGGAGCAGCTTCACCGCGCGCTCGCAGCCGCTCGTCAACGCGGGAGCGAGCGCGAGGCGGGCAAGATCGAGCGCGGTCGCGAGCGGGAGGATCTCGAACGCGCCGACCGAGATCACGCGCCCGTCAGGCGTGACGACGGGATTCGTCTGCGCCGCGTTCAGCTCGATCTCGAGCTGCTGCCGCACGAACGCGAACGCGTCCCGGGCCGCCCCGTGAACCTGGGGGAGCGTGCGGAAGACCAGCGGATCCTGCAGGTTGCGACGGCTGCGCCCGCTGCCGGCGACGAGCTCCCCCAGCCGCTCGAGCGTCACCCGGAGACCGGGGTATGGGCGCAGGACACCGATCGCCGGGTCGAGCAGCGCCTCGGACGCTCCGAACGCCTCGAGGTCGAGCGCCCCGGCGACATCGAGGGCGTCGAGCAGCACGATCGCGTCGGCGACCGCAAGCGCGGCCCAGCCCGTCGCGAACGCGCTCTGGTTGAGGAGCGCGATCGCTTCACCCTGCTCGAGCTCGAAGCCGTCCAGGAGGCCGCGGGCGAGATCCGCCATCGCAGCCAGGTCGCTCTGACCGACGGATCCGAGCCGCCGGATCTCGGGCAGTCGATCGGTGTTGAGCCTCTCGACGACGTGCTGGGCGAGCTCGGGCCTCGCTGCCGTCGAGCCCTGCGCGAGCGCATTGGCGAGCCGCAGCGCCGTCGCCCGCACGACGTCGTGCGGCGCGACGGGGCCTTGTGCGATCAGGTGCTGCTCGACGAGCAGGCGGTCGTGTCCGACCGCCTCGACTCGAGCCCGTTTGTGGACGCCGACGCCGGTGGTGAGACCGTACGCCTCACCGCGCTCGATGACGTCGCGCGCAATCTCTCGAGCGCGTCCCATCGCCTCGAGCGCCGCCGGAGCGAGCTCGACCTCCTCCCTCGCCCGCGCGACGCTCACGAGCTCGTCGAGCGTGAGCGAGCCACCGTCGAGCACGACCGTCATGTGGCGCTCACAGCCGAGGCACGCATCGGGCGATCATCTCGCACGCAATGACCCACCGACGAGCGAACCGGCGACCACAACCCCTGCGGCGACGAGCACGATCGTCCCGCCGGGCGGCAGATCGCCGTAGTAGGCGGCCGTCAGACCCGCGAGCACCGAGCCGAGCCCGATCGCGAGCGAGAGGCCGAGCGTCGAGCGCAGGCTCCAGGCAACCCGCTGGGCCGCGATCACCGGGAGCACCATCAGCGCCGCGATCAGGAGGATCCCGACGATCTGCATCGAGATCCCGACCGCGAGCGCGGCGAGCACCGCGATCGTGGCGTTGAGGAGGCCGACAGGGGCACCCGCGACCCGGCTTGCCTCGTCGTCGAGAGCCGTTGCGACGAGACCCCGGTAGAGGATGGCGATCGTCGCGAGCGAGACCGCCCCGAGCGCGGTCACCGTCCACACGTCCCCCCAGGTCACAGTGAGGATCGACCCGAAGAGGAACTGGAAGAGCCCAACGTCGAGCCGGTCGGCGCTCGAGACGAGCACGACGCCGAGGGCGATCCCCGTGTAGAAGACGAGGGCGAGGGCCTGGTCGCCGGCGGTCCCCCCACGGGCACGGAGCCACTCGATCGCGAGCGCCCCGACGACCGCGAAGCAGAGCGCCGAGAGCACAGGAGAGATGCCGAGGAGGTACCCGGCAGCGACCCCCGCGAACGCCACGTGCCCGAGCCCGTCACCGACGAGCGACTGACGGCGTTCGACGAGGAAGAACCCGACCGCGGGGGCGACAAGGCCGACGACGCCCCCGGCGAGGAAGGCGAGCCGCATGAACTCGAGTCGCAGCATCAGTGGATGTGGGAGGGGTCGTGCCAGACCGCGGGCAGCTCGGCGGGGGGGCCGTCGAAGACGATGCGTCCCCGTACGAGGACGAGGCGCGAGACGAACTGTTCGACTGCGCCGAACTCGTGGGAGACGTAGAGGATCGTCACGCCGAGGGCGTCGCGCAGCTCGGCGAGGAGCGCCGCGAGGGACTCCTGCGACTCGGCGTCGACGCCGGTCGTCGGCTCGTCCAGCGCGAGGAGGACCGGGTCGGCCGCGAGGGCGCGGGCAATGAACGCACGCTGCTGCATGCCGCCCGAGAGCGTTCGGAGCGGCACCGTGGCGTGTTCGGCGAGACCGACGCGCTCGAGCGCGGCCGCGACCGCCTGCCGATCGTCGGCGCGCAAAGGGCCGAGTGGCCCCCGAAGCGCGAGGCGGCCCGTCTCGACCATCTCCCGCACGGTGACCGGCGTTCCGGAGGCGAGCTGCGCGCGCTGAGGGACGTATCCGATCCGCGGCCCGTCGCGGGCACCCGGCGCGAGGCCGTGCAGGCGTACGCGCCCCGAGACCGGTCGCTCGAGACCGACGACGAGGCGGAGCAGCGTCGTCTTGCCGCCACCGTTCGGGCCTGCGATCCCGACGAAGGCTCCCGGCTCGACGGCGAGCGAGACGCCCGTGAGCACGGGAGGGCCGCCACCGTAGGCGAACGACACCTCTTCCAGCTCGACGGCCGGACCCGGCCGGGTCAGGTGCATCCGAGACCCGCCCGCAACGCGGCTAGGTTCTCCCGCATGACGTCGAAGTAGTCGGTTCCCGAGGCCAGCTCGTCCGCCGAGAGCCCCTCGAGCGGGTCGAGCACCGCCGTCTCCACCCCGGCCTCTCGGGCGACCGTCTCGGCGAGCTCGGGTGAGGCGAGGGTCTCGAAGTAGACGGTTGTCGCGCCGGTCACCCGCACGCGGTCGACGAGCCGCTCCACGTCTCGCGGGCGCGGCTCCGCCTCCGGCTCGAGCCCGACGAGGGGCACCTGCTCGAGCCCGTAGCTGGCGGCGAGGTACCCAAAGGCGGCATGGCTCGTCACGAGCTCACGCCGCTCGCAGCGCGCCAGTCCCCGACGGAACTCGGCGTCGAGCGCCTCGAGCTGGTCGACGAGCGCGTCCGCGGCATCCGGGTCGCCGAGCTCGGCCGCGATCCCGCGCGCGACGTCCCCGAAGCGGATCGGATCGAGCCAGACGTGCGGATCGTTCGGCCCCGCCCGCGAGCCCAGGCGGATCCGGAGGTCGCCGAGGATGTCGTGTGACGGCCCGTCCCGCTCCTCGAGCGCGTCCTCGACCGCCGGCTGGAATCCCCCGCCCACGTAGACGACGAGCGACGCGTCCCGCAGCGAGGCGACGTCGCGCGCATCGAGCTCGAGATCATGCGGCTCGGCTCCCGGTGGAGTGAGGTTCGTGACGTCGACGCCGTCCGGGGCGACCTGGCTCGCTGCGAACTCGAGCGGGTAGAAGGACGTGACGATCTGCCGGCCGGCCGGCTCGTCGCCGCAGCCGGCGGCCAGGAGCGCGCCCAGGCCGCAGACGGGGGCGACACACAAGAGAACGATTCTCGTAAATATTGGTGGACCGTACCACAGCGATGAGAATCGCTATCGTTTGGAGCGATGTCGACCTGGCCGGACACAGCCCTCGAGAGCCTCCGAGCCGCCGGCCTTCGGCGCGGCGGTGCGAGACGCGCGGTCGTCGACTACCTCGCCGCGCAGGCCTGTTGCCGCTCGGCGCAGGAGATCCACGACGGGATCCGGGGCCGCGGTGGCGAGGTGGGTGTGGCGAGCGTCTATCGCGCGCTCGACACGCTGGTCGAGCTCGACCTCGTCCAGCGTGTGGACATCGGCGACGGCGTCGCCCGCTTCGAGCCGACGCACGAGGGGACTCACCACCATCACCACCTCGTCTGCGACGACTGCGGCAAGGTCGAGCCGTTCACGGACGCAGCGCTCGAGCGGGCGCTGGAGCGCGCCGCCGGCAGGCTCGGCTACGAGCTCGAGCAGCACGATGTCGTGCTTCGCGGCGCCTGCGACGGCTGCCGCCCAGGGGACTGACCCCGCAGGGGTCTGTCCCCCGCGCTACGAGCGAGCGCCAGACGCAGGCAAGCGGCCGTCGACTGACTGCCATCGACGCCCGGCGTGCACGCCGGTAGCGCGGGGTCAATCCCCTGCGGGGACAGACCCCGGAACACCCGCCCGGGCGAGGGCGACCGCAGCGCGGCGCTCGGCGGTCAGCTCGCGGATGACGATCTGCGCCGAGGCCGTGAGCGGCACGGCTATGAGCGCGCCGACGACACCCAGCAGCGCGGCACCGACGACCACGCTCGCGATCACGAAGAACCCGGAGATGTCGGCCGCCCGACCCTGGATCGTCGGCTGCAGCACGTAGTTCTCGAGCTGCTGGTAGCTGATGCAGACGACGAGGATGATCAGCGCCTGCGGGAGACCCTGCGTGAGCCCGACGAGGGAGAGGACGACGGCGGCGAGGGTCGCCCCGACCTGTGGGATGAGGCCGAGGAGGCCCGCGATGATCCCTAGTGCGAGGGCGAACGGAATTCCAAGGAGCCAGGCTGCGGTTCCCTGGATCGTGCCCGCAATCGCCGCGATCACGACCGCGCCGAGCGCGTAGCGACCGATCGTGCGCGTGATCCGGTCCTCGAGGACTTCCATCCGGGAGGCCTCGCGCGAGTAGAGGACGCTGTGGAGCGAGCGGGAGAGGTTCGGCAGCTCGATCACGAGGAAAAGCGTCATGAAGACGATCGTGATCGCGCCGAGCCCGAAACCGAAGATCTTGCCGCCGAACACGAACGCATCGCCGAGCCTCGAAGGCAACTCTGCGGCGAGCGACTCCGCCCGTCGCTGAAGTTCCTCGCCGAAGTCGGTGCGGCGGTCGAGCTGTCTGAAGAGGTCGGACTCGCGGATCCGCTCGACGATCGACGGGAGATCGACGATCAGGTCGCGCACGGCGCTCACAAAAGGGGTGATGAGGAGGTAGCCGAGCCCGACGAGTCCCGCCACGAGCGAGAGCACGATGATGGTCGCCGCGTTGCCACGCTTGATCCCGGCTCGATGCTCGAGCCAGGTGACCGGCATCTGCAGCACGATCGCGAGGAAGAAGGCGATGAAGACCCAGAGGAGCGCCTGGCGCGCGGCGACGAGGGCCCAGACGAACGCGGCAACGCCGACGATCGTCATCATCGTGCGCAGCGTCACGACGATCTCGACCCGCTTGGCCGACGGCTCCGGAGTCGCCACGGTGCGAGTCTAGGACCCGCGCCGGAGGACGCCGGGTCTCGGACGCGACGAGCGCTCGCTCAGGCGGTGCCGACCATCGCGCGCGAGATGCTTACGTCGCCGCTCACTGTCCGCACACGGAGCTCGAGCGTGCCGCCGCCTTCGCCAGGCGAGTCGCCCATGTCGAGGTCGGAGCGGATCGCGCCGCTGACCGACTGGGCGTCGATCCAGAAACCGAGGCCCGCACGGACGGCGACCTCGACGTCTCCCGAGACCGAGTTGACCCGCACACCGCCCTCGGCGAGCCCCAGGTCGACGTCGCCCGAGACAGTGCCGACCGAGACTGCTTCGGCCGATCCGCCGACACGGACATCGCCCGAGACGGTGTTCACGGTTGAGCGCCCCGCGGCGCTCGCGACGTCCACGTCGCCCGAGGCGGTCTTCACGACGAGCGCGCCGTCGACGGCTCCCGCGACGACATCGCCACTCGCCGTCGACACCGAGAGATCACGTGTGTCGCCGAGCGCGACGTCACCGGCCGCGCTGCGGACGCCGACCTCGCCGAGCGTTCCGCGCGCGAGGAGATCCGCGCTGTGGGAGTCGAGGTCGAGATCTGTGCCCTCGGGGCACCGGATCGTGACCACGAGCTCGGGTCCCCGACCCCACGAGAGGAAGCGTCCCTCGCGCTTCGGCGCCTCGACGACCACGACGTGACGACCGCCGCGCTCGGCGGCTTCGATCCGCGTCGCGGCAGCTGCCTCGCGCGAGGCGTCGTCGCCGCGGAGGGGCCTCACATCGATCTCGACGCGGGGCTCGTCCGAGGTCTCGAGCTTCACGACCCCCGCCGGAAGCTCGATGCGAACCGCCGCCTGACCCGGTGTCTCGAAGACGGGCACGACGGATCAGCCTCGCACGAGCCGATCGGGGGCCGACGGCCGCGAGTCGACGCGGCTGTCTCCGCGACGCCGGGGAGGACGGCGACGCTCGATCGGATCGGGGTCGAGGGGGCCGAAGAGTGCGGGCGAGAACATGGTGCTCCTTTCTGGGCTCGAGGCTCGAGCCTCAGCTCCGGGCGTAGCCCTGGAGCCGGTTGGACGATCGCCGCGTCTGTCGCGGCTCGAGTGCACGGGCGAGCGAGCGGACGATCCAGGCATTCGTGGAGAGGCCCTCGCGCGAGGCGACGAGCTCGAGACTCGCCTTGAGCCCGTCCGGCAGCCGGAGCGTGATCCGGGCCGAGAGGTCGTCCCCCGAGGAGATCGGCTCGGCGGCCTCGACCGGCTCGTCGACGAAGACGAGCTCCGGCTCGCGACCCGCGAGCCGTACCTCGACGTGTCCCGAGGAGAGCTGGTCGTTGAGCGAGAGCGCCACTTCGGAGAGGACATCCATCAAGCGAAGCCGCAGCGACGGCTCGATCGTGTCCGCGAAGCGCCGCCACTGATCGGCGACCGCCTCGTCCCCCAGCGCGGCGGCGAGACCCGTCAGGTCGCGCTTGATCGCATCGATGTGCAGCTCCATGACCCCATTATGACATCATTTTGATGTCGTGTCAAGCGTCGGACGGTGTCAGCAAATGCCGGGACGCTGTCTCGCCTCCCCGCGAGGTCTGGCCGTGGGAAACGCGTGGAATGGTGGGGAAAACCGCACTGGCCGCCGCCCGCTCTCGACTAGGCTGTGACCGTCCCGCTTGGGCGCGAGTCCGCCGGACGCTTCGCCGCCCCGTCACCGCGGGGCGGTTCACCGAGACGAGCCTCGACGCGCGCGCGACGCGCAAAGGGAAAGCACCGCGTGAACCAGGTCGACCCACCCGACCTCGCACTCTGGACGACGATGAGGCACCTCGTCCCGCTCTGGCGGGCCCAGTGGCGCCTGGCCGCGCTCGGTCTCTCGTGCGCGCTCGCCTTCACGGCGCTCTCGCTGTTGATCCCGATCCTGATCCAGCGAACCATCGACGACGCGATCGACGGTGGCGACCGCTCGGTGCTCGTCCCGTACCTGACCGCGATCGCGGTCGTCGCCGTCGTTCGCTTCGGGGTCAACTTCACGCGACGCTATGCGACGGCGCGGATCGGGATCAGGGTCGAGGCCCGGCTCCGGTCGATGCTCTACGACGCGTATCTGCGCTATCCGCGGGCCTTCTACGACCGCCACGCGACGGGCGAGGTGATCTCGCGCGCCACGAACGACATCTATCCCGTCCGGTACTTCATCGGCTGGGGCGTCGTCCAGGCGATCCAGAGCCTGCTCATGCTGATCGGGGCCGGGATCGTCCTCACGGTCGTGAACCCGAGGCTCGCCCTCACGGCGGCCATCGCGATGCCGCCGATCGCGATCCTCACCTACTTCTTCGCGCACCGCGTCTTCCCGATCTCGCGCGAGGTGCAGCGCAAGAAGGGCCACCTCACCGAGGCCTCGGACGAGGCCGTCGTGGGGATCGAGATGGTGCAGGCATTCGGGCGGGAGGACGACGTCCGAAACCGCTTCGGCGACCGCGCCGAGTCCGTCCGGCACGAGACGATGCGGCAGGCGTCGATCGAGGCGCGCTTCCTGCCCGGTCTCGTCTTCCTGCCGACTCTCGGCATCGCTGCCGTGCTGCTCATCGGTGGGCGAGAGGCGATCGCGGGAAATCTGACGATCGGCGAGTTCACGCTCTTCGTGACGCTCCTCCTGCAGCTCGTCTGGCCGCTCGAGGCACTCGGCTGGATCATCAACCTCGGGCAACGGGCGACCGCCGCCGCCTCGCGGAGCTTCGCGTGGCTCGAAAGCATCGAGCCCCTGCGCGAGCGCCGGCCGCCGCTCGCGCTCCCGGAAGGCCCGCTCCCCGTTCGTCTCGAGGACGTGCGCTTCCGCTACGGCACGGGCAGCGAGGTACTTCGCGGCATCGACCTCGAGGTCGAGCCCGGCGAGATCGTCGCCGTCTGCGGACCGACCGGCTCGGGCAAGACGTCGCTCCTCAACCTGCTACCGCGCTTCTACGACCCGACCTTTGGCCACGCGCGTCTCGGCGGCGTCGACGTGCGTGACGTCTCCCTGGCGGAGCTCCGGAAGGCCGTCGCGATCGTCACGCAGAAGCCCGTGCTCTTCTCGGTGCCACTCCGCGACAACCTGCTCGCCGCGAGACCGGACGCCGACTGGAGCGAGGTGCTCGACGCGTGCGAGGCGGCCGGCGTGGCCGAGTTCGTCGGAGACCTGCCCGACGGCTACGACACGCTGATCGGCGAACGTGGCGTCAACCTCTCCGGCGGGCAACGCCAGCGCGTTGCGCTCGCCCGCGCCCTCATCGCGGGGTCGCGCGTGCTCGTACTCGACGATCCGATGTCGGCGGTCGACACCGAGACCGAGCGCCACCTCGTCGAGAACCTCCGGCCCGCGGTCGCGGGCCGGACGGTGCTCATCTCGGGGCAGCGGCTCTCGACCGTCCTCGTCGCGGATCGCGCCGTGGTCCTGCGCGACGGCGTAATCGTCGAGCGGGGTCTGCCCGACGAGCTGATTCGCGCGGGTGGCCCGTTCGCCGAGCTCTTCGGTGAGGAGGCGCTGGTCGCATGAGCGCGCCACGTGTGGGATTGTCCCGACTCTGGCGGTACACCGTGGGGCGCCGGGGCAGGTTGACGATCGTGCTCATCCTCGCGGCGATCTCCGCGGCGGCACCGGTCGCCGGCTGGCACATCGTCGGCGACGCGATCGACAACGGCATTCGGGCGCGCGACGACGGGCGCCTGGTGGCCGATGTCGTAGCGTACGTGGGGATCGGTGTCGTCGCGTGGCTCCTGGGCACGGCGACGTGGCTCATGCTCGCCGGCATCGGCCAGCAGATGGTGCTCGACCTGAGGCGCGGCCTGTTCGAGCATCTGACCTCGCTCAGCCTCCGGTACTTCTCCGAGCAGAAGGCGGGCTGGATCATCTCCCGCCTGACGAGCGACGTCGACGCGCTCTCCGACGTCCTCAACCAGGGTCTCACGACTCTCGTCGTCAACACGCTCACGCTTGTGGCCGCGATCGGCGGGCTCTTCCTCCTCGACTGGCGTCTCGGGCTCGTCGCCCTGCTCGTCCTGCCACCCGGGATCCTCGTGACACGGTGGTTCCAGCGGCGCTCGCACACCGCGTTCCAGGACGTCCGGACGCGGATCGCGGCCGTGACCGCGCAGCTCGCCGAATCGGTTGCCGGCATGGCGGTCGTGCAGGCGTTCAGTCGCGAGCAGGCATTCCAGAGCGAGTTCGAGCAGCTGAACGACGACAACCGCCGGTCGAACACCTATGCGCAGAAGCTCTCCTCGGTGTTCTTCCCGGCGATCGAGCTCCTCGGCGTGATCGCGCAGGTGGCCGTCCTCTACGCGGGCGCCCGGATGATCGACGGCGACGCACTGGAGATCGGAACGCTGATCGCGGCGGTCGGGTTGCTCTCGCTCGTGTTCCAGCCACTCCAGGAGCTCTCGGAGCTCTACGGACAGGTGCAGGCGGCGAGCGCGGCGATGGAGAAGATCTCGACGGTCTTCGACGCCGAGCGCGACATCGTCGACCGCCCCGGCGCCGAGGACGTCGGCCGGCTCGACGGCCGGATCGAGCTCGACCAGGTCGTCTTCGCGTACGGCAAGGAACCGGTGATCCACGGTCTCGAGCTCGACATTCCTGCAGGCGGCTGCATCGCGCTCGTCGGCGAGTCGGGTGGCGGCAAGTCGACGACGGCGAAGCTCGTCGCGCGCTTCTACGACCCGCGCTCCGGCGCGGTGCGCGTGGACGGCAACGACTTGCGCGACGTACGGCTCCGCTCGTACCGCCGTCAGCTCGGCGTCGTGCTGCAGGATCCGTTCCTCTTCAGCGGCACGATCGCCGAGAACATCCGCTTCGGCCGACCGAGCGCGACCGAGGACGAGATCCTCGCCGCTGCCCGGGCGATCGGCGTCGACAGGGTCGCCGCGCGCTTCGAGGACGGTCTCGACCACGTCGTCCGCGAGGGCGGCGCCGGTCTCTCAGCGGGCGAGCGCCAGCTCATCTCGATCGCCCGTGCGCTCGTCGCCGACCCCCGGATCCTGATCCTCGACGAGGCGACCTCGAACATCGACCGACCGACCGAGATCCTGATCGAGCAGGCGTTCGACACCCTCCTGCGCGGCCGCACCTCGATCATCATCGCCCATCGACTCACAACCGTCCGCCGGGCGGACGAGATCCTCGTGCTCGAGCGCGGACGGATCACCCAGCGCGGCACCTATGACGCACTGATCGCGACGGACGGTCCGTTCCGGCGCCTGGCAACGTCTCTGCAGGGTGCGGCCGTGCGGCGCGTCGCGTAGCGCGCAGAGCAGATGTTCGACCGAAGTGACACCTGCGGCCGCGAAGCGGCGGGATCAAGCCGCACGATTCGGCTCCTGCCGAATCATGCTTGGCGAACCTAGTCGAGCACCCAGTGATCGTCGCGGATGATCGGCGTCGTGGAGCCGTCCTTCGCGAGACCGTCGACCTCGACCTCGGGGCCGCCGATCATGAAGTCCGTGTGGGCCGAGGATACGTTGACGCCCTGCTCGAGGAGCTCGTCGGCCGACTTTCCATCCGCTCCGTCAACGGCCATCGGGAGCCCGCTGCCGTAGGCGATGTGGCATGTCGCGTTCTCGTCGAAGAGCGTGTTGTAGAACACAATGCCGGTCTGGCGTACGCGCGAGCTGCCGTCGACGAGCGCGATCTCGCCGAGAAACGGCGCCCGCTCGTCGCTCGCGAGCTGCGTCCGGATGATGTCGGCGCCGTCACCCTCGGCCTCGACGTCCACGATGCGCCCCTCCGAGAAGCGAAAGGCGAGGCCTTCCACGCGCACGCCGATCCCGGGCACGACGAGCGGATACGTCGAGCGGACGACGCCTTCCGTGCGCCGCCAGTCCGGCGTCGTGAAGACCTCCTCGGTCGGGAGGTTCGGCATGTGCGCGATGCCGGACTGCGTCTCGAAACTCGCGCTGAGCCAGCGCGAGACGTCCATGAGACCGACGACCAGATCGGTTCCGGGCCCGCGAAAACGGACGGCGTCGAAGGCGCGCTCGTTCAGCGCAGCCGCACGCGCGTCGAGCGTCGCGGCATGCTCGCGCCAGGCGGCCACCGGGTCGTTGTCGTCGAGCCGCATCGTGGTGGCGACCGCCTGCCAGAGCCGCTCGACATCGGGCTCGCCGAAGACCATCTCCGCCCACCCCGGGTTCGGCGCAGAGACGATCGTCCAGTTGACGAGGCTCTCCGTGATCAGCGAGATCACGAGCGCGCGAAGGTCGCGCGGCTCCGCCTTGCCGATGAGCACCGGATCGAGACCGGCGAAGAGGTCGGGCTCCGGGTCGCCCGTGAGCGTCACGATCGCGGGACGCGTGTCCGCAAACGTCCGTACCCAGTCGAGCACGTACCCGGGAGTGATGCCGAGCTCGTCCTGCGGACCGAGCTCGATCGCCGCGCGCCGCAGGTGGAGGTCGCCGATCAGCGGGGAGACCCGCCTCGCCCCCGCTGCCAGAGCGGCCCGCGCAACCGCGCGCGCGATCGGCACGTGCTCGACCTGGTAGATCAGCACGACCTCCTGACCGGGCTGGATGTTCGCGCCCACGCGAACGGTCAGCTCGGAGAAGCGCTCGAGTCGTTCGTCGGGTGTCATCGACGCAAACCGTCGCCGATGGGGCGAGGAGAGTGCTACTCGCCCCAGTCGAAGTCGCGCGAGCGACCCCAGAGCCCCTCGTCGAGAGCGGCACCCTCGGCGGCGGGCTCGTCCTCACCGGGCCACGGGAGCGCGGGCGAGGCGGTGGGAGCGTCGACGCCTTCGAGGGTCTCCTCGAGACGGGCTTGTTCCTCGCTCTTGAAGAGCGGGTGGTTCTCGAACGGATCGGCGACGGAGTAGCGATCGATCGGCATTGCTCCGTCCAGTTCGGCGTTTCGCTGCTTCAGGTCGAGGTGCTCCTGGATCGCACGTGAGAGCGACGAGGCGTCGTCGTGGGGGCCCTCGGCTGCGGTCGTGGTGGTGAAGGGGTTGTCCGGGATGCTCGTCTCTACCGCCATTCGCTCTCCCTCGTCGGGGACGGGACCGTCGTTCGATACGACATCGCAGTGTAGCCAGCCGGTTCGACGGCCCCGACGCGCGACGTATGCTTGGATGGACAGATGCGCGCCCCGCTGAGTCCCGTCGGCATCGGTATGACGCTCTTCCGCCTCTGGCGCCGTCTGCCGCCGGCACAGCGTCGCATGCTGCTCAAGAGCGCCCGCCGGCACGGACCGCGCGTCGCGGCAGGGGCTGCCGCCGCAGCGTCGTCCCGCGTACGGCGCCGCGCCGCCCGTCCGTAGCAGCGAGTCGCGCTTGGGTTCGGGGTCAGTCCCCGGGATCCCGCTCGCGAGCGAGACCCAGCGCGTTCCGGACGATGCGGTCCTGCTCGCGCTGGTGCGCGGTCGGATATCCCTCGCTGGGGCTCGCCTTCCAGGTACGGCCGACGTACTCCAGCAACTCGGCGCTGCCCGCCCTCACCGACTGCTCGAGCCGGTGGCGGATCGAGCGCCAGGGGCCCATGTTCTGCGGCTCCTCCTGTGCCCAGACGACTTCGCGGAGGCGTGGGTAGCGGGCGAGGAGCTGCTCCAGACCGTCGACAGGGAAGGGATAGAGCTGCTCGATGCGCGCGATCGCCACGCCGGGCGCGGACGCGCGGGCCTCGTGCCCGACGACGTCCCAGTACAGCTTCCCGGAGCAGAGCACGAGCCGCTCGACGACGTCGTGCTCGGCGGTCGGGTCGTCGAGCACGGCCCGGAACGAGCCCGCGGACAGGTCCTCGACGCTCGAGGCGGCCTGTTTGAGGCGAAGGAGCCCCTTCGGCGTCATCACGACGAGCGGGCGCGCAACGGCATCGAGGGCCTGCCGGCGGAGCAGATGGAAGTACTGCGCCGCGGTCGTGCAGTTCGCGATCCGGATGTTCTCCTGCGCGCCGAGCTGGAGGAACCGCTCGAGACGGGCGCTCGAGTGCTCCGGGCCGTTGCCCTCGTACCCATGGGGCAGCAGGAGCGTGAGGCGCGAGGTCTGGTTCCACTTCGAGCGCCCGGCGACGATGAACTGGTCGATCACGATCTGGGCGCCGTTCACGAAGTCGCCGAACTGCGCCTCCCAGAGAACGAGAGCGTCGGGTGCAGCGACCGAGTACCCGTACTCGAAGCCCACTGCGGCGTACTCGGAGAGCGGTGAGTTGTAGACCTCGAAGGACGCGTTCGCACCGCTCAGGTGCTGGATCGGCGCGACCGTCTCCCCCGAACCCGGATCGTGTAGCACGAGGTGACGGTGCGCGAACGTGCCGCGCTCCGTGTCCTGGCCTGTGAGCCGGATCGGGATCCCGTCCTCGAGGAGCGACGCGAACGCGAGAGCCTCCGCCTGGCCCCAGTCGATCCCGCCCGACTCGATCGTCTCGCGCCTCCGTTCCAGCTGCCGGGCGAGCTTCGCGTTGACGACGAACCCGGCGGGTACCGCCAAGAGCTCCTCGTTGAGCGCGCGCAGCCGATCGGGGGCGACGGCCGTCTCGACTGCCTCGCCCGTGCCGGCGGTCGGGGCGGGTTCCGGTGGCGGCGCCGGCGGCGCGGCGAAGGACGCACGGAGACGCTCGTGCGCGGCCCGGAGGCTTGCCACAGCCTCCTCGACGCTCCGATCGGCGTCACCGGCGCCGACGGCGCCCTCCTCCACGAGCCGTTTCGCATAGCGCTCTCGCACCGTCGGCTGGGCCGCGATTCGCTCGACCATCAGCGGCTGGGTGTACGACGCATCGTCCTGCTCCTGGTGTCCGAAACGTCGGTAGCCGACGATGTCGATCACAAAGTCGTGGCCGAACTCGGCCCGGTAGGCGAGCGCGAGGCGGACAGCGCTCAGCGCCGCCTCGGGATCGTCGGCGTTCACATGGACGATCGGCACGTCGAAGCCCTTCGCTAGGTCGCTTGAGTACCGGGTGGAGCGCCCCTCCATCGGGTTCGTCGTGAAGCCGACCTGGTTGTTCGTGATCAGGTGGAGCGTCCCGCCCGTGGAGTACCCCTGGAGGCTCTGGAGGTTGAACGTCTCCGCCACGACCCCCTGGCCGGGGAAGGCAGCGTCGCCGTGGATCAGGACCGGCAGGGCCACGGTGGGATCGTGGAGCGCGCCGCCGCTCGATCGATCGGTCTGCTCGCCGCGAGTCCAGCCCTCGACGACGGGCGCGACGGCCTCGAGGTGGCTCGGGTTCGGCGAGATGGTCACCTCGATCTCGCCGGCGCCGGTCGACCTCGTGCCGGAGGCCGGGAGGTGGTACTTCACGTCGCCGCTCCCGCCCTCCGGGTCGACGACGAGCGCGTCGTACGATCGCTCGCCCTCGAACTCCCGCAGTACCGATTCGTACGAACGGCCGACCGTGTGAACGAGGGCGTTGAGCCGGCCGCGGTGCGCCATGCCCACGACGACCTGGTGCGCACCGCCCTCTGCGGCGAGCTCGATCGCCTCGTCGAGCATCGGAATCAGAACGTCGAGGCCCTCGAGCGAGAACTGCTTCTGGCCGAGGAACGAGCGGCGCAGGTACTGCTCGAAGCCCTCCACCTGGGCCAGGCGCTTCAACAGGGAGAGGCGGCGCTCCGGCTCGACGTCCAGCCTGAACCTCCCGGACTCGATCGCCTTGCGCAGCCACACGCGCTCCGCGTGGTCGGAGATGTGCTCGATCTCGTAGGCGCTCGTGCCCGTGTAGACGTCCCGTAGCCGAGGAAGCGCCTCGCGGAGCGTCTCTCCGGGCACCGAGAGGCGGAGCAGGCCCGCCGGGATCCGATCCTGGAGCTCGGGCGTCAGCGCGGGAACGAGGCGCGACTCGTCGAGCGCCGGGTCTCCCATCGGCTCGGAGCCGAGCGGATCGAGCCTCGCCGCGAGGTGCCCGTGCATGCGATACGCCTTGACGAGGGCCATCGCGGCCGCAATGCCGGCCAGAAGGCTCGGGTCGTCGCTCGGTCTCGCGACGGTGGGCTCAGTCGGTGCGGCGGTTGGGAGCGCAGGCGGTGCGGCGGTTGGGAGCGCAGGCGGTGCGGCGGTTGGGAGCGCAGGCGGTGCGGCCACGTGAGGCGGCTCGGGCTCGGTCGGGACGGCGCTCGGC
>JACDBY010000373.1 GCA_013694685.1 Actinomycetota bacterium | reverse complement strand
AGGTGATTCGCCACCATCGGCTGCTCGAGCTCTATCTCGCCGAGACGCTCGGGATCGCGGTCGACGAGGTGCACGACGAGGCAGACCGGCTCGAGCACGCCCTCTCCGAGGAGCTCGAGGCACGGATCGACGAGGCGCTCGGTTTCCCGACCCACGACCCGCACGGCGACCCTATTCCGGACGCCAATCTCGAATGGCCGGACGGCGCCCACGAAGAGCACGTGTCCGACTGAGGTCGGACACACGGCGCCTGCGCCTTCGGGATCTGCCTCGCCGCACGCAGGATCGAGCCGCGCGATTCGGCTCCTGCCGAATCCTGCTCGGCGAAACAAGAGCAGAGCACGTGTCCGACTGAAGTCGGACACGGACGCCGGACACGAGGGATAGGATGCCCCCATGGCGCTCAAGGACATCTTCTCGTTCCTCTTCCAGCGCTCCGCAGGTGAGGAGCGCGTGGCGCAGTACGTGATCCGCGAGCACGACCGCGGACGGCGGCTCGCCGAGATCCTCGAGGACCGCTACGTGCAGAATCGCCTGCAGAGCCCCGAGCAGCGGGCGCGCCTGCTCGACCGGCCCGAGGTGCTGCACGCGGTCGGCAGCGACAAGGCCGAGGCCGCGAAGGCCGAGGTCACAGGCGCGACGACCCCGTAGGGGCCGGACCTGTCCGGCCCTCGCCGACGACAAACCGCTCGAGCACGTCGAGCGCCACCGCGACGTCCGCCTCCGCGACGGACTCGCGCGGATCGTGGCTGACCCCGCCCGCGCACCGGACGAAGAGCATCGCGGCGGGACAGACGCCCGAAAGGATGACTGCGTCGTGCCCCGCGCCGCTCGCGAGCGACCGCGCCTCGTGTCCCTCCGCCAGGACGGCGGAGGCGAGCCGGAGCCGGAGCTCAGGTGCCAACTCGACCGCCGGCGTTGCCCGGAGGATCGACCAGTCGAGCTCGACACTGCGCGCCGTGGCGATGCGGGTGGCAGTGTGCCGGAGCCCGGCGACAGCCTGCCCGAGGGCACCGTCGTCGGCGTGGCGGACGTCGAGGGAGAGGTGCGCCTCGCCCGGGATCACGTTCGAGGCGCCGGGTGAGACGGTGAGGGAGCCGACCGTCGCGACGAGACCCTCGCTCTCGCGCGCGAAGCGCTCGACGGCGAGCACGAGCTCGCTCGCGGCGGCGAGCGCGTCGTGGCGCCCGGACATCGGGGAGATCCCGGCATGGCCCGGCCGTCCGATAATCGTCAACGCCGCCCGCGTCTGCCCGGCGATCGCCGAGACGACACCGACCGGCAGCCCCTCGCGTTCGAGCACCGGCCCCTGCTCGATGTGCGCCTCGACGTAACAGGCGAGACCTGGCTCGAGGACTTCGAGGAGGAGCGCGGGATCCGCACCCGCCCGCTCGATCGCCACGCGCAGAGTGATGCCGTCCGCATCGACGAGGTCGAGCCACTCGGGCTCGAAGCGCCCGCTGTACGCCGCCGAGCCGAGATACGGAACCCCGAAGCGGACACCCTCCTCGTCCGCGAACGCGACGACCTCGAGGGGTATCGGGGGCGGCGCCGCGAGGCGATCGACGACGGCGATCGCGAGCAGGACGCCGAGCGCGCCGTCGTAGCGTCCCGCGTCGGGCACCGTGTCGAGGTGCGAGCCGAGGACGAGCGGCGGCACGTCCGCATCCCCCGTGCGGCCGATCACGTTGCCGATCGCGTCGCGGCGGACGACGAGTCCCGCGTCCTCCATCCACCCGGAGACCAGGTCGCCGGCCCGGGCGAGCGCCGGCGTCGCAAGCCGTCGCGTCAGGCGTCCGTCCTCCTCGCTGATCGCTCCGAGGGCATCGGCACGCGCAAGGACGTCGGCAGCCGTGCCTCTCACGGCGGAGGACGATAACGTCCGCACCCATGCGGACGCTCTACGCCAACGGGTGGATCGTCACGATGGACGACGCGGAGACGGAGCACGTGTCGGGCTGGGTACTCATCGACGGTGCCGAGATCGTCGCCGTCGGGGCAGGCGAGGAGCCCGGCGAGCGCCTGAGCGGCTACCACCGGATCGACTGCGGTGGCGCGGTCGTCACGCCCGGTCTCGTCAACACCCACCACCACCTGTACCAGACGTTGACGCGCGCCCGAGCACAGCAGGCCGACCTCTTCACCTGGCTGCGCGAGCTCTATCCCGTCTGGGCACGGATCGACGCGGCTGCCGAGTACGCCGCCGCGCGGACGGGTCTCGCGGAGCTCGCTCTCTCGGGCTGCTCGACCGTCTTCGACCACCACTACGTGTTCCCGCGCGGGCGCACAGGTCTCGTCGAGGCCGAGGTGCAAGCTGCCCGGGAGCTCGGCGTCCGGCTCGTCGCCTCGCGCGGGTCGATGGATCTCGGCGCCTCCGACGGAGGGCTCCCGCCCGACGAGCTCGTCGAGGACCTCGACGCGGTCCTTGCCGACACCGAGCGGCTCGCCGGCTCGCTCCACGAGCCCGGCCCCGGAGCGCGCATCCAGATCGCGGTCGCCCCGTGCTCGCCGTTCTCCGTCACCGGCCGCCTGATGGAGGAGTCGGCGACGCTCGCCCGCCGTCTCGGCCTCCCGCTCCACACCCATCTCGCCGAGACCGTCGATGAGGAGTCGTACTGCCGGGAGCTCTACGGCTGCATGCCGGTCGAGTACCTCGAGCGCCTGGGGTGGCTCGCGGAGGACGTCTGGTGCGCGCACTGCGTGCACCTCTCCGAGAGCGAGATCGCGCGATTCGCTGCCACCGGGACGGGCGTTGCCCACTGCCCTACCTCGAACCTCCGACTCGGCGCCGGGGTTGCACCGGTGCGGAGCCTCCTCGACGCGGGCGTCCGCGTGGGACTCGGCGTCGACGGCTCTGCCTCGAACGAGCGCGGCGACCTCTTCCACGAGGTGAAGCAGGCGCTCCTCGTCGCCCGCGGTCGCGGCGGCGCCGAGGCGATGACCGCCCGCGAGGCGCTCCGGCTCGCGACCCGAGGTGGCGCGGCCGTGCTCCGCCGGGACGACATCGGCTCACTCGAGCCGGGCATGCAGGCCGATCTGGCTGTCTGGCCGACCGACGGTCTTGCGCTCGGTGGCGCCGAGGATCTCGTCGCCGGTCTCGTTCTCGCAGGTCCGCACCAGGTCGACCGACTCGTCGTCCGCGGCGACGACGTCGTCCGCGGCGGCGCGCTCGTGCACGCGGACGAGGCCGAGATCGCCGGCGCCCACCGGCTCCAGGCGCAGAGATTCGCGGCGTGAGCTGCTCGCTCTCGACCCACGTGCTCGACACGGGCGCGGGCGCGCCGGCGGTCGGGGTGAAGGTCGAGCTCTCCTCGGCCGGAGAGCCCATCGTGAGCGTCACGACCGACGCCGACGGTCGAGCTCGCCTTTCCGGCGACCTCGAGCCCGGTTCCTACCGGCTCACGTTCCACCCACCCTCGCCGTTCTTCACCCGTGTCCAGCTCGAGGTCGTGCTCAGCGAGGGTCACTACCACGTGCCGCTTCTCGTCTCCGACTTCGGATGCGCGACGTACCGCGGCAGCTGACCGTCGAGGAGCTCGAGGGCCTCTTCGAGGGACGCACGCGCCTCGTCGAGCGGCTGGCGCGCGAGGACGACCCGCTGACGCGGGCGCGGACGCTCGTACACGAGCTCTCGGACGACGAGAAGCGCGAGGTGCTCGCCGCCCATCCGGCGATCGGTCAGCGCGTGGGTCTCTCGGCGCGCTCGGCGGCGGAGCAGGGAGCCGATCACGATCCCCTCGTGCTCGCCGAGCTCGAGCGCCTGAACGCAGCCTACGAGGAGCGGCACGGGTTCCGGTTCGTCGTCTTCGTGAACCGCCGTCCGAGGAGCGCGATCCTCGAGGTGCTGCGCGACCGGCTCGACAACCCGACCGCGGAGGAGCTCGAGACGGCGCTCGGTGAGCTCGTGGCGATCGCCGAGGATCGCTGGCGGCGGGGATGAGTCTCCCGCTCGCCCTCTCCGAGGCGCTCTCGGACTGGCTCGACCTCGGTCTCCGGTGGCTGCACGTGATCGCCGCGATGGCGTGGATCGGCACCTCGTTCTACTTCGTGCTTCTCGACCAGTCGCTCCGCCCGGCGAAGGACGCGGACGACCGGGAGGCCGGTGTCGGCGGCGAGCTCTGGGAGGTGCATGGCGGCGGCTTCTACCGGGTGCAGAAGTACGTCGTCGCGCCGCCGCGCCTACCGGAACATCTCGCGTGGTTCAAGTGGGAGGCGTACGCGACGTGGCTCTCCGGCTTCGGCCTGCTGCTCGTCCTGTACTACTTCGAGGCCTCGAGCACGCTCGTGAAGCCCGGCGACGGGCTCGAGCCGTGGCTCGCGGTCGCGATCTCGCTCGGGATGCTCGTCGCGGCCTGGCTCGCCTACGACCTCCTCAACCGGCTCGTCTCGGACGCGCGAATCCTGTGGCCTGTCCTCTTCGGGCTCGTCGCGCTCTCGGCGTGGGGCTCGGCCGAGCTCTTCGCGCCGCGCGCGGCGTGGCTCCAGGTCGGCTCGATGATCGGGACGGTGATGGCCGCGAACGTCTTCTTCGACATCATCCCCGCGCACTGGGAGCTGATCCGCGCAAAGGAGGCGGGTCGCGAGCCGGACGCGCGGCCGGGGATGCAGGCGAAGCAGCGCTCGGTGCACAACAACTACCTCACCCTCCCGGTCCTCCTGACGATGCTCGCCGGGCACTTCCCGTTCGCCTACGGCGCCGACCACGCGTGGCTCGTACTCGTCGTGCTGATGGCAATCGGCGCCTGGGCAAGGCTCTTCTTCAACCTCCGCCACCAGGGCCGGACGCACTGGTGGATGCCCGTCGCCGGGGCGGCGGCGTTCGTCGCGCTCGCGCTCCTCGTGGAGCGTGGCGACGACGCGACGTCGACACCCACGGCG
>JACDBY010000365.1 GCA_013694685.1 Actinomycetota bacterium | reverse complement strand
GTTCGAGAGGACGGGCGACGAGCGCTGGCTCGAGCGGGCCCGTTCCTTCGCGGTTCACGCGCTCGAGCAGGTCGCCCGTCTGCGCGCAACGCGCGGCCGTGGCCGGTATTCGCTCTGGACGGGCGATCTCGGCGTGGCGCTCTACGCCGCCGACTGCCTCGAAGCCCAAGCCCGGTATCCGATCCCGGAGACCTGGTGAGTACCCTGGAGGCATGAACGTCGAGCGCGTCCTCCTCGCCTCGCCACGCGGGTACTGCGCGGGGGTCGAGCGTGCCGTCGAGACCGTCGAGAAGGCACTCGAGCACTATGGCGCGCCCGTCTACGTGCGGAAGCAGATCGTCCACAACATCCACGTCGTCCGTGACCTCGAGGCGCGCGGCGCGATCTTCGTCGAGGACGAGCGCGATGTCCCACCGGGCGCCACCGTCGTCTATTCGGCACACGGCGTCGCGCCGGCCGTCCACGAGAACTCACGCTCGCTCGGCCACGACGTGATCGACGCGACGTGTCCGCTCGTCACGAAGGTGCACGTGCAGGCGCGGCGTTACGCCGCGAACGGCCACACCGTGCTCCTCATCGGGCATGCGGATCACGAGGAGGTCGTCGGCACGATGGGTGAGGCGCCCGACTCGACGATCCTCGTCCAGGACGTCGCCGAGGCAGAGACGCTCGATCTCCCGCCGGGGACGCCGGTCGCCTACGTGACGCAGACGACCCTCTCCGTCGACGAGACGGCAGAGATCATCGGCGTCCTTCGCCGCCGGTTCCCCGCGATCGTCGGGCCGAAGAAAGAGGACATCTGCTATGCGACGTCCAACCGCCAGTGGGCCGTGAAGGACCTGCTCGCCGAGATCGACCTGCTGCTCGTGATCGGCTCGCGCAACTCCTCGAACTCGAACCGCCTCGTCGACGTCGCGCGCGCGGCAGACGTCGGCGCGCACCTGATCGACGACGAGACGGAGATCGACGAGCGCTGGCTCGACGACGCCCGTACGGTCGGTATCACCTCGGGCGCCTCAGCGCCCGAGCGGCTCGTCGAGAGCGTCTGCGACTGGTTCCGCGCTCGCGGTGTCGAGCGGATCGAGCCGTACCGGATGGTCGACGAGGACGTCACCTTCCGCCTGCCCGTCGAGCTCCGCCGCGAGCTCGCGCTTGCTCGCGAGCGGGATTCCGCCGAGCCGCATCCCGCCGCTTGATCCCCGCCTGCGGTGCGGCATTCCCCGAAGGCGCCGCCTACGGCGTCAGGCTGTCGCGGTCGCAACCGCCTCGTGGGGCTTCAGTCAGAAGATACCTCGGTCCCCAAATCAGCGTCGCGTGTCTATGCGGGGAGCCAGCCCTCGCGGTATCTGGTTAGTTCGCCTCTGGGGAATCGGGCGTACGCCTCGTTCGCGTCGGTCGTCTCTCGCCCGACGCCGGTGCCGTGGCGTTGCGCTGCTTCCTCCACGGTGTAGGCGCCCCAGTCGCGGCCCCTCGAGCGGTCGCGGGCGCCGACGGCGAGTACCAGGCTCGGCTCTTCGCCGGCGCCGATGATCACATGGCTCGTCCCAGGAGGGCAGTGCAAGAAGTCCCACCGCCGTAACGGGCGTTCTTTACCTTCGACGATGGCCAGCGCTTCCCCGGCGAGCACGAGGAAGTCCTCCTGGTCGTTCTCCCGGTGGTACATCGCCATCGGCTCGCCTGGGCCGAGAACGGTGAGGTTGATCCCCAGCTGCAAGAAATCCGCCGCGCCCTCGAAGCCTGCGCCCTCGAACTCGCAGAGGACGCCCCGTCCATTGCGTGCCCACCACTGCGTCTCGCGCGCGTTGAGGACAAACCAGCCCTGCCCCTTCGGAACAAGTCCGTTCTCGGTCACCACGAGCTGGGACTCCGTAACCATCGACGCGAGGCTGCCATACGGGCCTGGCGCCTGCGCGAAGCTCGGCGAGCCTCGCCACCGCGACACAGGCGGAACATTGGTCTTCGCCGGTCGTGCCGACGACCACGGCCCGGTCGCGAACAGCTAGGTCGTCGAAGGAGCTTCGCCGATTATGCGCAACCAAGGGCTTGGGCAGCAGTCAGGGCGAGAGGACGCGCACGCGAGCCGGCTGCGGCGCGCACGAGTCGTGGACATTCGACCATCCCAGCACCCGCCAGCGTCCGGTGCGATCGAAGGTCATCATGCCC
>JACDBY010000348.1 GCA_013694685.1 Actinomycetota bacterium | reverse complement strand
GGCGGCGGCGCGGCGCTCGCGGGTGCCTGGGCGCTCGGCGCGTTCGACGAGCCGGCGGCGGTGGCCGACGCGATTCCGACCGGGCAGGGAGGGGCGGGTGCCACGTCCGGGTCGACGACGATAGACGTTGCCGAGATCTACCGGCGCAACTCTCCGGGCGTCGTGCAGGTCACGTCGCTCGGAGGCGACACCGCACAGCAATCGCTCGGCTCGGGCTTCGTGATCGATAAGGAAGGCCACATCGTCACGAACTTCCACGTCGTCGACGGCGCGACCGAGATCCAGGTCGGATTCTCGAACCAGGACACCGTCTCGGCCCGCGTCGTCGGAACCGATCAGTCGACAGATCTCGCGCTGCTCGAGGTCGACGCGGACGCCACCGCCCTCACGCCGCTCTCCCTCGCCGACTCGGATGTCGTCGAGGTCGGTGACCCAGTCGTCGCGATCGGTAACCCGTTCGGGCTCGAGCGCACCGCGACCGCCGGCATCGTCAGCGCGCTGCAGCGAGAGGTGCGCGCGCCGAACGACTACACGATCGATCAGGTCATCCAGACCGACGCACCGATCAACAGCGGCAACTCGGGCGGCCCGCTGATCGACGCGAGTGGTCGGGTGATCGGCGTCAACTCCCAGATCGAGACGGCGGGCGCAGGCGGCGGCAACGTCGGCATCGGCTTCGCCGTCCCCTCGAACACCGTCAAGAGCGTCGTCGCACAGCTCCTCGAGGACGGCCGCGTCGACCGCGCGTACCTCGGGGTCACCCTCCAGGAGATCGACGCCGATGTTGCGGACGCGCTCGACCTCCCGGCCGACGAGGGTGTTCTTGTCGGGTCGGTGCAGCAGGGCAGCGCCGCAGGTGACGCGGGCGTGCGGGGCGGTGGCGCCCAGCGGCTCGTCGCCGGACGCAGCTACACCGTCGGTGGCGACATGATCGTCGCGATCGACGGGGAAGACGTCGCGTCCGTCGACGCCCTGCGCGGCGTGCTCCTGAAGCACGAGCCCGGCGATACCGTCGAGCTGACGCTCGTCCACGCGAACGGCGAGCGGGAGACGGTCACCGCGAAGCTCGGTCGCGTGCCCGAGACCACCACGCCTTAGAGAGCACGGTTGCGCGGCCAGCGGTCGAGCTCGGTCAGCAGCTGACGCCAGCACCGCGCGGCTATGTCGTCGGGATGCGACGACCTGCTCGAGTAGAGCCGCTCGGAGGGAGGCCCTTCGTCAGCCCTCGCCCGTCCCTCACATCCGCATAGAACGACCGCGAGATTCTTTCCCATCGCATCTATTGTGCGGGCGTGCCAGACCCGGTACCGCACCGAGGAAGCGCCGTCGCGCACGACGAGGAGCTCTTCGAGGACGCGCTGCCCTGGTCTGACGATGACGCAGACGACCATGCGGGCTGGTGGTGCGTCCGGACGGATCCCTTTCCGTGCCCTGCCAACGGGTGCGTGTTCATCGCGGAGTTCATGACCGCGGCGCACCTCGTCCTCGTCTGGCAGGAGCGTGACGACCCGAACCTCCTTTGGCACGCGCAGCGGGCGCTCGAGGTCGGCCGCAACCCGCGCGTGGTCTCCTACGCGGCCCACTTCGGACCGAGCGCGTCGTACTACGCCTGGGAGGCGGCCGGGCGCCCCGTGCACGGGATCAAGGCAAGAGCGTGACCGCCGTCTGTTCTTCACCAGTAACGCGTTAACCGCCCATCTCCGTTGACTGGTGGCGCGACCCCAGGTACGGTCGCGGCGTGGACGTCGGCTTCCAGCCTGGCGGTCGCGCCCCGGCGCCGGCGCCGCTCGACCTCGTCCAGAACTTCGTGAACACGGAGATCCCGGACTGGCACCGCGACGACATCGGAACGCCGGCCGCGCTCGACGCCTGGCTCCGCGAGCGCGGGCTCATCGGCGACGAGGACGAAGTCGACGGCGAACTCTTCGTCGCAGCCCGCTCCCTCCGCAGCGCGCTCCGCGAGCTCGCGCTCGCGAACACGCTCGAGCGCGCACCGTCACCGAGCCGCCGCCGCGCGATCGACGAGGCGCTTGCCGTCTTTCCGATGGCGCTTTGCCTGGGCGACGACGGCCCGTCCGTCGAGCCGGCTGGGATTGGTGCCGTCCGCGGTCTGGCGGCGGTCGTGGCGGCCGTCGCCGCCGCTCGCGGGGACGGGACGTGGGAACGGCTCAAGGCCTGCAAGCAGGAGACGTGTGGCTGGCTCTTCTACGACGCCTCGCGCAACCGCTCCTCGAGCTGGTGCTCGATGCAGATCTGCGGCGGCCGGGAGAAGTCCCGCGCCTATCGGCGGCGGCACGACGCGGTGGGCGGAGCGTGAGCGGCGCCCGCTACGTCATCGTGCTCGCCCTGCGACGGCTCGGACGGCGCGACGGCGGCGCGCTGCCGGCCGCGCTCGGCATCGCGGCCGCGGCAGCCGTTCTCGCCGGCATCCTCGCGGGCTCGATCGTCGCCGAGGATCGAAGCGTCGCGCAGGATGTCGAGCGGCTGCGCGCGGACACGCGTGCCGTGCGGGCGACGTGGTTCGGCGTGCCCTCCGGCGCCGCTGAGGGCTGGTCGAGCCTCGACCGCGTCGCGCGCGAGGAGCTCGCGGCACTTCCGGCACCGCGTCCTACCCGGGTCGCCCTGGTTCGCGAGAGCACGATCGGCGGGGTCTTCGTCGGGCTCGCCGCGGTCGATGGGCTCGCGCCCCACGTCCTGCTCCGCTCTGGGCGGTTACCGGAGCGCTGCCGCCCGGCCCGCTGCGAGGTGCTGCGTCTTCGTGGGAGTGGCCCGCTCCCGGACGTGCCCGGCCTCCGGGTCGTCGAGGTGGGGTCGGCGACGCTCCGCTCGCGACAGCTCTTCGGCGACTTCCTCGCACCGACCGACAATGCGCTCGCGGACGCCGAGGTCGCGCCCGCGCTCGCACGCTCCGCGGGCTACCACCGTCCGCCACCGGGACCGCTCGTCGTGACCGAGGGGGTCGCGGGACTCGTCGCCTCGCCGGTGCTCGGGCGGTCATACCGGAGCTATGCCTGGGTGCACGCTCTGGCGCCGGGCACGCCTCGTCTGTGGGAGATCGACGCGCTCGTCGACGGAGCGGATCGCGTGCGCGCCTCGCTCCAGTCCCGCTCGAGCTCGTGGTCGCTCTCGCCACCGGCGGAGGAGCTCCGCGCCTCGCAGCGCGAGGCGACGATCGCCGGACGGCGGCTACTCCTCGTCGGGGGAGAGGCGGCAGCGCTCCTCGTCGCGTTCGCCGTCCTCGCCGCAGGCTCGCTGCGGCGCGATCTGGTGGCCGCGCGGCGCCGGCTCACCTGGCACGGGGCCACGATCGCGCAGCGCGCGCTGCTCACCGCGACCGAGTGCGCCGCCGTCGGCTTCGGGGGAGCGGCCGTGGGC
>JACDBY010000338.1 GCA_013694685.1 Actinomycetota bacterium | reverse complement strand
TTCGTCGGCGTCTACGCCCTCACCGTCCTGCTCGCAGTCAACGACGCCTTCCAAGGCTCGCTCGTCGGCTCCGTCCTCGGCGAGGCGATCACCTTGCAGGTGCGCGGACTCGACTTCGTCTCCGTCGGCCTCGTGATCGCCCTCGCCGGCCTCTCCCTCGCCGACGTCCTCTACCTCAACCTGCGCGAACGCGCCGCCGAGCTCGCCACCCTCCGCACCCTCGGCTGGCACGAGCGACACCTTGCCGCCGTCGTCGCGCTCGAGGCGCTCACGCTCGGGACAACCGGAAGCGTCGCCGGTGCGCTCGGAGGGGTCGGGACCGGTCTCACTCTCGGCGTTCCCGCCGGACCGCTCTCGCTCGCTGCCGCGATCGCCGCTGCGGGTGGCGTCGGCGTCGCTCTTCTCGCCTCGCTCGTCCCGTTGGCGCGTTTGGGAACGCTCACGCCGTCCGTCGCCCTCGCGGACGAGTGAACCAGCGCTCGCGGTCGATCGTCGTCGTCAGCGGGGCGATCGCGTTCCTCGTGGTTGGAGTCGTCGCGATCCGAGCCGTCGCCGAACTGACGAGCGAGGACCCGATCGAACGTGACTTCACCGTCGTGCGAGACGAGAGCGTCGGCGGGTTTCCGCGGAACGGGACGATCGGCGCCGCAGTCGAAGCACTCGGCTTGCCGACAGCTCGGATTCCCGGCGGCACCAACCAGTGCACGCTCACGTGGCCAAGTCGTGGAATCACGATGGAGACCTTCTTCGGCAACGTCGGCAACCCGTGTGGCGTCAAGGGAAATCATGTGTCCACCACGGTGACGGATAAGCGCTGGGAAACCGACAAGGGGCTTCGGGTCGGAGATCCAGCGGCTCGGATTCAGGAGCTCTATCCGGACGCGGGATCAGCCAGCAGCGACGGGATCGTCGAGATCTTCACGCGCGACTTCTCGGGCCTTCCGCTCCCGAGCCTGACCGCAACGGTCGCGAAGGGCCGCGTGACCGCGCTGACGCTCTACGGCCCCCGTCGCGGCTTCTGACAGCGCCGGCTCAGAGGATGTCGTGCGTTCCGACGCGATGCCAGATCACGTGCGTCTCGCCGTCGCGGACCGGCTTGCCGTAGGAGAACGTCGCGCGGCCATCGTCCGCCCAGGTCAGCTCGTACACGCCCGGCGACCCCTGCACGCCCTTCACCTGCAGTCCCTTCCGGAACCTTTTCCCGGCCTGGAGATCGGCGACGAACTTCTCCACCGCCGCGACAAAGAGAAGCTGCTGCTCTCGCGAGAGAGCGCCGAAGTCCTTGATGAACCGCGGCAGGCGCTCGTACGTGGGCAACGAGCCGGGCTACTGGCCGTGAACGTCCGCGCGGAGCGCAGCAATGAGTTCTTCGCCGGACTCGTGCCGTTCCCCAACACCCTCGGCGGCCTCGAGAGCCGCTGCCCGCTCGCCCTGCTGCCAGGCGGCGGTCCAGAACCACGCCTGCGTCGCGTCGATGACCTTCTGAGGCCTGAGCAGGATCCCATCGGCAACCAGCTCGACCTCCACCGGATCGCCCTCCTCCAGATGGACAGCCTTGCGGATGTCCGCGGGGATGGTGATCTGACCTTTGCTCCGAAGGTTCGTGGACGCCATGTATCGATTGTAGTGGAAAGTGAGACTTTCCGTAAGTCCTACGTTTTAGCCGCGGCCTTCTTCTTGTTCGGCAGGTGGATCGCCCGGCCGAGCGCGACGAGTCCCGCTTCCTTGATCGCCTCCGAGAGAGTCGGGTGCGCGGCCATGCCGTCGGCGACCGTCTCGACCGTCGACTCGGCGTCGATCGCGACCGTGCCGGCCTCGATCAGGTCGGTCACGTGCGGGCCGACCATGACGACCCCGAGCAGCTCGCCGTAGCGCGTCTCGTGGATCGACTTGACCCACCCCACGGTCTCAGCCTGCATCACGGCCCGCGCGTTCGCGACCCAGGGGAAGACGCCGACCGCGACGTCGTCGCCATGCAGCTCGCGCGCCTGCGCCTCGGTGAGGCCGACGCCCGCGATCTCCGGGTCGGTGTAGATCGGCCGCGGCACGGCGGGATTGTCGATCGTCGCCTCATGACCGCATGCGTTCTCGGCCGCGACCTCCCCTTCACGGAACGCGGTGTGGGCGAGCTGCCAGTAGCCCGCGCAGTCGCCGACGGCGTAGATGTGCGCGACGGTCGTGCGCCGGTGCTCGTCGGTGGCGATCCCCCTGCGCTTGTCGAGCTCGACGCCGATCTCCTCGAGTCCGAGCCCCTCGACGAGGGGGGCGCGGCCGACCGAGACGAGCATCAGGTCGGCCTGGACGGTCTGGCCCTCACCGAAGTGGACGGTCAGCTCCTGCCCCGACTGCTCGACCTTCGTGCACTGCTGTTCGAGCTGGAGCGTGATCCCATGCTTGCCGAACTGCTTCGCGAGCTCCTTCGAAGCGTCCGCGTCCTCCTGCGGAATCAGCGTCTCGAGCATCTCGACGATCGTCACCTCGGAGCCGAAGCGCTGGAAGAT
>JACDBY010000284.1 GCA_013694685.1 Actinomycetota bacterium | reverse complement strand
TCGACGAGTTTCTCGCGAAGGAGCTCCGCTGCAAGGTGATCGAGCTCAACCGCTCGCGGAACAACGTGGTTCTCTCCCGTCGCGCCGTCCTCGAGGACGAGCGCAAGGAGATGCGCCAGGCGATCCTCGACCGCCTCAACCCGGGTGATGTCGTCGAGGGCACGATCTCGAACATCGTCGACTTCGGCGCGTTCGTCGACCTCGACGGGATGGACGGCCTGATTCACATCTCCGAGCTCAGCTGGTCGCACGTGAACCACCCCTCGGAGGTGCTCGACATCGGCCAGACCGTCTCGGTCAAGGTGCTCGACATCGACCGGGAGCGCCAGCGGATCTCGCTCGGCCTCAAGCAGACGCAATCCGACCCGTGGCAGCAGGTGCTCGAGAGCTACGGCGAGGGCGACGTCGTCGAGGGTCGCGTCACGAAGGTCGTCACGTTCGGCGCGTTCGTCGAGATCCTTCCCGGTGTCGAGGGACTCGTGCACATCTCCGAGCTCGCCAGCCACCACGTCGAGAACCCGCGCGAGGTCGTCTCGCAGGGCGACCCGGTCAACGTCCTCGTGCTCGAGATCGACGGCGACAGGCGCCGGCTCTCGCTCTCGCTCAAGCGTGTCGAGGACGGAGCGGTTCCCGTCCCGCGGGCGGACGGCGCCGAATCCGTCCACTCGACCCCCGATCTCAAGCTCTCCGAGGAGGCCTTCCCGACGAGCACGACCATCCTGCTCGAGGACGACCTCGAGGTCGCCGCCGAGTCCGAGACGGACGAGCCCGAGCCTGCCGTCGAAACCTTGGCCTCGCCCGAGAACGAGCTTGCCGAGCCCGTCACCACCGACGAGGCGCCGAGCGAGCGGGCGTCGGACGACGAGGTCGAGGCGAGTGCGGCTGCCGCAGAGCCCGTGGCCGACATCGACGACGCGGTCGCGAGCGACCCGGACGAGGCGACGAAGGACGCCGAGCAGGCCGAGGACATCCCGGACGACGAGGCCGCGGACGCGCTCAACATCGATACCGCCGGCGACGACGACCCGGACGAGACCGAGCCCGACGCCGCCTAGGGCGGTGTCTTGTAACGTCTCCGCGGAAGCCGGTGTAGGTGTCGGACCTGTCCGGCACCTAGTGCCCCGGAGTCGCAACGACCCACCGGCGCAGTTTCCGGTGGAACGTTGCGAGACGAGGCACTAGTGCCGCGGCCGGTCGCGGTCGCGATCACCGGCGGAATCGGAGCCGGGAAGTCGGCGGCGCTCGATGCGTTCCGATCGCACGGCGCGGCGACCGTCTCGAGCGACGAGATCGTCCACCACCTGCTCGCGACCGACGACATGGTCCTCGAGCGGATCGTCGAGAAGCTCGGTGCCGACGTGCTCGGGCTCGACGGGCGCCCCGACCGGAGCCTCGTCGCGCAGAAGGTCTTTGCAGATCGTGCGTTGCTCGCCTGGCTCGAGTCGCTTCTCCATCCACTCGTCTCCCGTGAGTACCTCACCTGGCGCGAGCGGCTCGCCGAGCTCGACGAGCCGCCGCGGGTCTGCGTCACCGAGGTCCCGCTTCTCTTCGAGGTGGGGGGCGAGGAGCGCTTCGACAAGGTCGTCGTGATCACGGCGCCGAGAGCGCTCCGCGAGCAGCGCCGCCGCGTCGCGCGCGACGATCGTGACGCGCGACTCCTGCCCGACCGCGAGAAGATCCGGCGCGCCGACTATCACTACGTCAACACGGGCACGTTCGAGGATCTACGGGAGTGGGTGGGATCGGTGATGGCCGAGCTCGAAAGCGGGGGTGCGTCGACTGCATGAGACGTCTCCTGCTCGTCGGAGCGGTGCTCGCGGCCGTCGCGGTCGGCGCGGTGGCGTGGGTCGTGAACGAGGAGCCCGAGTGGTACCAGCGGGCTCGCTACCCGCTCCGCTACGACGCGATCGTCCGCTCGCACGCCCAGAACTACGACCTGCAGCCGACCCTCCTCGCCGCCGTGATCTACACGGAGAGCAAGTTCGACGCCGATGCGCGCTCCACCGCGGGCGCCGTCGGCCTGATGCAGCTCCTCCCGGACACCGCGAGGGGCATCGCGACACGAACCGGTGGCAACCGGTTCGTCCTCTCCGATCTCGTCGATCCCGAGCTCAACGTGCGGTACGGCTCGTGGTACCTCCGGAACCTGCTCGACCGGTACGACGACCTGGAGACGGCGCTCGCGGCCTACCACGCGGGTCAGGGAAACGTCGACCGGTGGCGGCGCGCGGGGGTCGGAATCCAGTTCCCGGAGACGCGCACCTATGTCGCCCGCGTGCTCGACGCAGAGCAGGTCTACGCCGACACCTACGCGGACGAGCTCGATCCGACCTGAGGTCGAGGTGGAACGCAGTTGCGGCCCCGGAAGGGGCGCCTTCAGGGATCTGCGCTCGCCGCAGGCGAGGGATCAAGCGGCGGGACTCCGCTTTTGCGGATTCCCGCTTCGCGAGGGAGGGCGGAGCGCTGCACGCGCAAGACGGTGAAGGACCTCGGGAGCGGGTGAGTCGAATCCGAGCGCGCGCTGCACCGCGATCCCGTCGAGAAGTACGCCGAGGAAGCGGCCGATGTCGTCCGCGGAGATGTCGTCGCGCAGACGCTTCGCCTTCTGCCCTGCTTCGATCCAGCCGCGGCTTCGCTGACGCGCGTCGACCGGGGCGATCGACTTCCAGCGCTCACGCAGATCCGCATCCCCCTTGAGCCTCCGTCCGAACTCGAGGTAGACCGCCAGCCAGTCGGGGTCATCCTCGGTCATCGCAGTGATGAGCGCCTCGATTCCCTCCTCGGCGAAGAGCACGAGCAACCGTTCGTTGTCGCGGGTCGCGAGCGCGATGAAGAGCTCCTGCTTGGACGGGAACCAGTTGAAGATCGCGCCCCGCGAGAGACCGATCTCCTCTTCCAGGCGCACGACGGTCGCACCTTCGTAGCCGTAGCGCGCGAAGCACCGCCGTGCGCCCGCGAGGATGCGCTCGTGACGCTCGCTCTTCTGCGCTTCGGTGAGACGGGGCACGGTTAGGATTTTACAAAACAGTACGTACGTCTTATATTGCGGCCATGAATGACCACCGGAATCGTCAACTTGCCGAGCTCCTCGTCAACACCTGCGTCGGCGTCCGGTCCGGCTGGCAGGTCCTCGTCGCAGGCTCGCCTGCCGCGCGTCCGTTGCTCGTACCGACCCTCCATGGAGCGCCGTCGGCGACGGCACGAATCTCCGTCTCTCGCTCGCAGGCAGGTCGATGAAGGTCGACGCCGGTGGCGCCAACATTCCCGGCGGGGAGTTCTTCGGCTGCCCGGTCGAGGACTCCGCCGAGGGGACGATCCGCTTCTGTGAGTTCCCGGCGGTGTACCTGGGGCGCGAGATGACGGGGATCACGCTCCCCTTCGAGGCCGGCCGGGTTGTCGCCGCCTCCGCCGAGACGAACGAGGAGTACCTCCTCGAGATGCTCGAGAGCGACGAGGGCACCCGCGCGCTCGGTGAGCTCGGGATCGGCTGCAACCCCGGGATCACGCGCTACAGGCGCAACACGCTCTTCGACGAAAAGATCGACGGCACCGTCCATCTCGCACTCGGGAACGGCATGCCAGATCTCGGCGGCCAAAACGTCTCGCGGATCCACTGGGACATCGTCAAGGATCTGCGGCTGCCCGACACGAGGATCGAGCTCGACGGCGAGCTCGTGCAGGAGGACGGACGCTGGCTGATCTGACTTTGAGCGACCCGTCGCTGCTCCGGCGACGCCCAGTCGTCGCGCTGCTCACGGCGGAGGTCGTCTCGACCACCGGGGCGCAGATGACCTGGCTCGCGCTACCGTGGTTCGTCCTCGTCACCTCGGGCTCCGCGACACGGATGAGCGCGGTCGTCGGCGCGGAGCTGATCGGGCTCGCGGTGCTCGGGATCCCGGGCGGCGCCGTGCTTCGCCGCCTCGGCGCCTGGCGGACGATGGTGCTCTCGGACGCGATCCGCGCTCCGCTCATGCTCGCGATCCCGGCGCTGTACTGGGCGGGAGTCGACGCATTTGCCCCGATCCTCGTGCTCGCCTTCTTGCTTGGCGCGCTCGCCGGACCGTACTTCGCCGCCCAGAAGGTGATCGTGCCGGAGCTGCTCGGCGAGGACGAGGCGCTCGTGGGACGCGCGAATGCGCTGTTCCAGGGCGCGACGCGGATGACGATGCTGCTCGGCCCGGTGCTCGGCGGGATCCTGATCGCGACCGTTTCCGCCCCCTGGGCGCTCGTCGTCGATGCGGGCACGTACATCGTCTCGGCCGTACTCGTGCTGACGCTCGTGCCGCGGCCGGCCCCGCTGCCGCCGACCGACGAGGACGTGGGCGCCCGTCGCGGCCTGCGGTTCCTCGCCCGTGAGCCACTCCTCCGGCTCTGGACACCCGTGTTCGCGCTCGGCGACACGGCCTGGACGGCCTTCTTCGTCAGCGTGCCGGTACTGGTCGTCACCCGCTTCGACGCCGACCCGCGGGTCGCCGGCTGGCTCCTGGCCTCGTTCGGCGTCGGCGCCGTCGCCGGCAACGCGGCCGCGTACAAGTTTCTGCTCGAGCGCGTGAGCGGCTTGAAGCTGGTCGCCACCTGTGTTCTCGGTCAGGCGCTCCCGCTGTGGCTCCTGACGATCCACCCGTCGGCCTGGCTCGCGGCGGTCGCGCTCTGCCTCTCCGGCCTCGCAAACGGGATCGTCAACCCGCCGATCCACTCGCAGATGACCCTGCGCGTACCGCCGCAGCTGCGGCCGAGCGTGATGACGGTGAACGTGATGATCTTCGGCCTCGCCCAACCGCTCGGAGTGTTCGGCGTCGGCCCCGTGCTCGACGCGTTCGGCCCGCAGCCGGTGCTCGTCGCCTTCGCCGCCGTCCAGACGCTCGCCATGAGCCTCATTGCCGTCTCCACGCTCGCCGTCCACCGGTCTGCCGTCGCTGCAAGAGGTGCACAGGCATGAGCATGCTCAGGTCACGCGGCCTGCTCCCGCTCGTCGCGGCACAGGTCGTCTCGGGTCTCGGCTCGCAGATGACCTTCCTGGCGCTGCCGTGGTTCGTGCTCGCGACGACCGGATCGCCCACGCGGATGGGTGTCGTGCTGGCCGCGGAGCTCGCGCCGATCGCCGTGCTCGGGATTCCATCCGGCGCCGTGATCGCGCGCTACGGCGCGCGCGCGACGATGCTCGTCGCCGACCTCGTGCGGGCGCCGCTCGTGGCGTCGATCCCCGTGCTGCACGCGCTCGACTGGCTCAGCTTCCCGGTCCTCCTCTGTCTCGTGGCGCTGGTCGGCGTCTTCATCGCGCCGTACTTCGCCTCGCAGGCGCTCATCCTCCCCGAGCTCGTCGGCGACGACGAGCGCGTCGTCGCGCAGGCAACGGCAATCGTCGAAGGGGCGCGACGGGCGACCTCGCTCATCGGTCCCGCTGCAGCAGGGCTCCTCATCGCGGGCTTCAGCGCGCCGGTCGTTCTGTACGTCGACGCAGCGACGTTCCTCGTCTCGTTCGTAATCCTCGCCCTCCTCGTCCCGCGTCGACCGCCCCTCCCACGCACGGAGGAGAGCGGTGGTCTGCTGGCGGGGATCCGCTTCCTCCTCGCCGACCGCACGCTTCGGGTGCTCTGCGTGACGGCGCTCTTCGCGAACGGATTCGGCCAGATGCTTGGCGCGGGGCTCACCGTGCTCGCGTTCGAGGAGTACGAGAGCTCGCGCGTCGCGGGCGTCTTCTTCGCCGCCTTCGGCGCGGGCGCGATCGTCGGGAGCATCGTCGCGCTGCGCCTCGTCAGCCGGTTCGAGCCGCTCCGGCTCGGCGCGACGGCGTTCGTCGCGCTCACGATCCCGGTCTTCGCGCTGTCGCTCGAGCTCCCGATACCGGCCGTCGCGCTCGCGCTCGCGGTCTCGTCCTTCTTCGGTCCGCTCGTGAACGCCCCGCTCATCGGTGTGATCACGATGCGGACACCCGAGGCGATCCGCGCGAAGGTGATGACCGGCGTCATGACCGCGGCGATGCTCGCCGGCCCGGCGGGGCTGATCGTCGCCGGACCGCTCCTCGACGCCTGGGGTGCCCGGCCGGTGTTCCTCCTGGTGGCTGCCGGACAACTGCTCGCCGTGGTGCCGTTCGCCGTGGTGGCGTTCGGCAGCCGGCCGGCGCCCTCGGCACCTGCACCCGTCCCCGCGCCTGAGCCCTACGGCTCCGGCAGGGCTTCGAGCATATGGCGCCAGAGGTTGTCGAGGAGCCGCATGCCGCGCGGATAGAGGAGCACCGCGGGAAAGTCCAACACCCCGGCGGAGAAGACGCGAGCGCCTGCCTCGGTCTCGTAGTAGCTCATCTCCGCGTGGAGCCCGAGCCCGAAGAGGTTGGGGATGAGCGCGAGGACGCGCGTGCCCGGCGGAGAGTCGGATGTCGTCATGTCGATCTCGATCCCGAAGCCGCCGACCTCCTCACCGAGCGTCGAGCCGTTGGCGAGACCGGTGCCGGCGAAGAGCCAGGGTGCGGCGTCGGCGTCGCTGACGACGAACGGCGCCTGGCGCCGCCCGTCGTCGTTCGCGCGGTACTGCACGCCGCAGAGCCGCGCCTCGGGCCGCGCGCTCGCGCGCCACTTCCCGAGCCGGCGCATCTCCTGATCTCGCTTCTCGACCTGCCAGAAGAGGTTGTTGGCGGAGAGGAAGACGAGCCGCCCCCCCAGATCCCGAAAGCGCTCGACGATGTCATATGCGCGCGCGGTGACGTACTCGGTATGCCCGGGAAAGACGACGAGGTCGTAGAGCCGCCGGAGCTCGTCGCCGCTGGAGACGGCCTCCAGGTCGTCGTCGGCGAGGATGTCGGGCTCGCGCCGCGTCTTCTCGAGCCAGCGGAGGAACGGGAAGTCGTAGCGCCGGAAGCGCGGCGGCACGCCGCGGTCACGGTAGGGCCGATCGAGCCGAACGGGCGGGCTGCCGCCGGCGTACCAGGTGTCGCCCCACCCGTCGCCGTCCGCGTCGTAGAGGTTGTACGCCTGCCAGGTGTTCGTCGGGAGCACAGCCGCCACACGCGTCGCGCCGGGGGTCGAGGCGCGCAGGACGAACGGCGCGAAGCCGAGGCGACCGTCGTCCGTCTCGAGCCGCGCGGCGTAGAGACCCGTCGGCCAGTCTCCCGACCGCACGGTGACGGTCCGCGGTGCCGAGCGCTTGCCCGACCAGTCCATCGCGACCGGATCCGCCATCGGAAGACCGGTGAGCTCGTCGCTTCGCAGGCTCGGGTCCGGCCCGTGACCAACGCGGAGGAAGCTCAGCGTGAGCGACGACGCATCGGCGAGGATCCGGAGCGCCATCGGCTCCGTCGGCACGTACGACCGCCGCATGAACGCCGCCTCGACGCCGAGAACCCGCACGACCGGCGCGGTGGCACGCTCCGGGCTCACCGGCCGACGTCCTCCGTAGACGCGCCGGCGGCCGTCCTCCCGCACCGTGACGCGCATGACGTAGGACCCGACGGGCGTGTCTGCAGCCGGACGCCACGCGAGCGCGTGCGAGCCTACCGCCAGGGACGCCTCTCGCGTCCAGCGCACGTCGCTCCTCCCGATCCCCATTCGCACCGCCTCGAGCCGGACTCGTGCCCGCCGCTCCAGGCGGATGAGGACGCGGGCGAGGTCGCGACCCTCGACACCAGGGGCAACCGTGACGAAGAGCGGGCGATCGCCCGAGAACCGCTTCGCGGCCCCGCGGACCACCAGGGCCGCGACTTTCGGCGGCGATGTGTGCCGCGCAAGAGCCGTGCCGTGGGGCGCGCCGAGCGCCGCGATCCCCCCGAGGGCGGCGCGGAGCAACCGCCGTCGGCTCAGCCCCTCGAGCACATCAGGATCGTAGTCCTCCGGGTGAGACGACACTAAGGAAGCCCGCCCGATCCTCCGATAGAAGAGACGTGGAGCTCCCAACACGTCCTGGTGGTGACGTCGCGCGGACTCGCTCGGACCTGGCCCAGATAGAGGCCGCCCGCGAGCGGATGCGAGCGCGATTGCATGGGCGCGAGGCGTCGGTCAGCTTGCTGAGCGCGGGTGGCTTCCTCGCCGCCGCGGTCGCCTGCGTGTTCGCGCTGCCGTCCGACGTCGAGCTCTCGCTCGGTACGGCAGTTGCGCTCGTCGCCCTCTATGCGGTGGTGTCCCAGATCGAGTTCGAGATCGGCCCCGGCTCGGCTGTCCCGACCGAGCTCGTGCTCGTACCGATGCTGTTTCTGCTGCCACCCGGTGTCGTCCCCCTCTGCGTGGCAGCTGCGCTCGTCGCGGCCGGCGCCGTCGATCGGCTACGCGGCCGGATCCAGGCGGCGAGGATCACGGTGCTGCTCTCTTCGTCCTGGCACAGCATCGGGCCGGCGCTCGTGATCGGCCTCCTCGCGTCTGGCCCACTCGTCTGGTCGGAGGTCGGGATCTACGCTCTGGCGCTCGCGGCCCAATTCGGTTTCGACGCCGCGTCCGTCGCGTTCCGCCACTGCCTCGGACGTGGGGTTGCTCCCCGCGAGCTCGTCGGCCCCGTGGTGTGGGTAATGCTCGTCGACACCGCCCTCGCGCCCGTCGGGTTGCTCGCCGCGTTCGCGGCCGGGGCAGAGCCGTGGGCGATCTTCTGTGTGTTGCCGCTCGCGGCACTCCTCAAGCTCCTCGAGACAGAGCGTCGCGACCGGATCGACGATAGCCTCGAGCTCGGGCGGGCGGCCGAGAGCGCCTCGCGCGCAGCCCGTTCCGATCCTCTCACGGGCGTCGGCAACCGGCTCGCGTGGGAGGAAGCGCTCGAGAGTGCCGCCGAACACGTCGGCCCGGGAGGTCTGACCGCTTCGGTCGTGCTCGTCGACGTGGACAGGCTGAAGGAGACGAACGACACGTACGGACACGACGCGGGTGACCGGCTGATCCAGGAGGTCGCGGGTGCGCTGCGGCGGGCCCTCCGCGAGCAGGACGTGCTGGCCCGGATCGGCGGCGACGAGTTTGCAGCGCTTGCGCGCGGCCTCGACGAGCGCGGCAGTGCCCCGCTCGTCGACCGGATCCGCGCCGAGCTGGCACAGCTCCAGGTCGCCGGCGGGCCTCCGGCCTCGGCCTCGTTCGGGGTCGCGTCGTGCCCTCCCAGCGATCTCCTCGGGCACGCCGTCAAGGTCGCGGACGAGCGGCTCTACCGCGAGAAGTTGAGGAGTGCAGCGCTCGGCGGCCGCGTCACGGCCTGACGCGTGGCTCCCGCTCGGGCGCTACCAGTCCTTGAAGGGGTCGACGTAGACATCGTCGATCTGCCACGCACCCCCCGGCAGGAGCGGCGTGAAGCGGAAGCGGACCGTAGTCGTCCCACCGAGTAGCTGGTTCACGGAGAAGGGGCCGAAAAGCGTCACCAGCGACGGCTGCCATGTCGTGGTCGTGCCGAGTGCGGCGCCGAGCCGCAACGTCGTCTCCCTCGCAATGCCGAGTAACGTCGTCCGCACGGTTACCGAGACTGTCAGGGTCGAGAGAGGGGAGCCGGTGTTCCGGACGAAGTACCGCATCGTCGGCTCGTCGGAGTCGACGCAGAACGGTGCCGTCTCGGCCCACCCACCGGACGGGATGGCGAGCGAATAGGCGTCGGTCTTGCTCCGCACGTAGAAGGGCTCGTTGCCCGCCACAACCCTCGCGTCGCCGCCGAGCCGCCACCCCGTGCTACCGGATTCGAACCCGCCGT
>JACDBY010000281.1 GCA_013694685.1 Actinomycetota bacterium | reverse complement strand
TGCGGCGGTCTCGAAAACCGTTCGGGGTGCAAGCCTCGCGGGGGTTCAAATCCCTCCCTCTCCGCTTAACCAAGCGGGTCCCGCTGGGGAGCCCGCTTGCGTGCGCTAGTGGTCGGTTTACCTGACCGACACAGCCAGTCCATGGAAGTCCACGGACGGCCCGGGATGTCCACTGGCTGGGTGCGGCACTGGCGCACGACTGGCGCACGCACCTCCGCAGGCCTTACCGATCCATGCTCTGAGTCTTAGCACGTTGGACGGACTGCAATCGGCGGTCTGCACGGTCGCTGACCGCCATGGCGACGCGGGAGAAGAAGGGCCGCCGACGGAACGTGCATCAGCTGCGGCGCCAATGCCGCTCGACGCCGACGGTAATGCCCACAGCATCGGCAGCCGCTGCGGCGAGCTTGAGCGCCCGCGTTTCACGTGGTGCGGCGGTCGTGCCGATCAGTCCGGTGGGCGCGGTATCCAAGCCTCCTCGTTGCCCGGGCGTGACGAAACGGCGCAGCGGCGTATAGTACGCTTGAAGATGAAAGAGATTTCTTATCGCCCGAAGAATCTAAATCGAACGGCGTGATCCCGGACATGTACGCCAGATTCCTCCCTCAGCCGCTCGAGCTCCAGGCGAGGCGCGATCGCGTCGCGCACGCCATCGGCGAGGGTGCCGTCGCGCTCGTCGCCGCAGCCCCGGCGCCACGGCGCTCGGTGCGGTTTCGACAGACCAATGAGTTCTATTACCTGACCGCGGCCGCAGAGCCGGGGGCATACGTGGTGATCGACGGAGGTACCGGCCGCACGACGCTCTATCTCGCCGGTCGCGACGCGCACCGAGAGCGGTCCGAAGGCCCGTCGCTCGCGGCGGAGGACGTCGAGCCGGCGAAGGAGCTGACCGGCACAGACGAGGTGAAGCCCGTCGCCGACCTTCCTGCCGAGCTCGCGCGGCGACTCTTCAGGGGCCGGGTCGCCGTGCACACGCCGTTCGCGCCGGGCGAAGGAGCGCGGCAGAGCCGCGATGCGCTGCTCAACGGCAGTGCCGCCCGCCTGGCCGACCCGCTGGGCTCCTCCGTCACCAGGGAAAGCGCGCTCGTGGAGGCGCTCGCGAAGGCGTTCCCCGCCGTCGAGTGCTGCGACCTCACGCCCGTCCTCGACGAACTGCGGCTGGTGAAGAGCGAATCCGAGCTCGCAGCGATGCGCGAGGCTGCCCGGCTCACGTGCCTCGCGACCGTCGAGGCAATGCGCTCGACGGAGCAGGACGTCCACGAGTACGAACTCAGCGCGGTGGCCGACTTCGTCTTCCTCCAGGGCGGCGCGGCCGGCGCCGCCTACGAGCCGATCATCGCGGGCGGGAGTAACGCCTGGCACGGCCACTACGTGCGGAAGGACTCGAAGCTCGCAGCGGGAGACCTCGTGCTGTTCGACTGCGCCCCGGACTTCCACTATTACACGAGCGACATTGGCCGCATGTGGCCGGTGACGGGACGCTTCGAACCGTGGCAGCTCGAGCTCTACGAGTTCATCGTCCACTACCACCGGGCACTCCTCGGACGGATCCGGCCCGGCGAGACCGTCGAGGCGATCCTCGACGACACGGCGGCAGAACTGACGGAGGTCGTGGAGACCACATCCTGGTCGCGGCCGGAGTTCGAGACTGCCGCGCGGGGAGCGCTCGCGTTCCGCGGCCATCTCTCACATCCGGTCGGGATGGCCGTGCACGATGTCGGCAACTACTCCCGGCGCCCGCTCGTCGAAGGCCTCGTCTTCTCGGTGGACCCGATGCTGTGGGTCCCGGAAGAGAGCCTGTACGTGCGGTGCGAGGACACGGTGGTCGTTACCGCCGACGGAATCGAGAACCTCACCGCCGCCGCTCCCCTCGATCCGTCCGCCATCGAGGCGACGATGAGCGAGCCCGGGCTCCTACAGGCGTGGAGGGACAGGTGAGCGAAGGACGGGTCGCCATGCTCGAGGCGCCGAAGGAATTCGTCGTCAACAGTCGCGCCAACGCGGAACCGGGGTCGGGAGAGGTGCGTGTGCGCGTGCGCGACTGCGGTGTGTGCGGCTCCGACTTGAAGATGTGGGCTGGAACGCATGCGTTCCTACGGCCTCCGCTCCTGCTCGGGCACGAGGTCTACGGGTTCGTCGACGCGATCGGAGCCGACACGAACGGGATCGCGCACGCCGACCCGGTGGTCGTCTTCCCTGCGCAAGGCTGCGGGTCCTGCTTCCTCTGCCTCCGCGGGCAACCGCAGCTCTGCGCCGACATGGCGTTTTACGGAGGGCAGCTCCCTGGAGGGCTCGCCGAGTACGTGCTCGTCTCTCGCGCCAACCTCATGCCCGTCCCGGACGCTGTGCCGGAGCAGCAGCGCGTCTTGATCGAGCCTCTCGCGGTCGCGATCCACGCCATCGGTCGCGCGAATGGCGCGGCCGGCGAGACGGCGGTCGTGCTGGGCGCGGGCGCGATCGGGCTCTTCACCGCCCTGGTGGCACGGGCGCGAGGTCTCGTCCCGGTGCTCGTGGCCGAGCCGTCGGAGC
>JACDBY010000270.1 GCA_013694685.1 Actinomycetota bacterium | reverse complement strand
CCTTCAGCCGCTCCCGCTCACCAGACGTGACGCCCGGCCGGCGGCCCTCGTCGACCTCCGCCCGGCGAACCCAGTGACGCAACGTCTCGGCGCTCGGACCGAACTTCTCCGCGATCGAGACGATCGCCGCCCACTGCGACTTGTACTCGTGCTGATGCTCAAACACCATCCGCACCGCACGCTCACGAAGCTCCTGCGGATACCTCCTCGAAGTATCTGACATGGCCCCATCCTCTCAAGGGTCGGAGCCTGCAACTTTCCCGGAGCGGTTCATTGACCCGATTGAGAGATGGGTCTCAGAAGAGGCCATCAGTGCCGACTGGTCTGTCCTTCTCTGGCTGCTCGTAGGCCTTCAAATGCACGCTGCCCGCGTTTGGTGCCGTTGCTTCCCGCGTGGTTTGTCTAACCGTCTAGATGTCCTGCCTACGGACGTTGTGAACGCGGCTGATCGGGGGTAGGCCTCCGAGCGAGCTGTGCG
Organism: Actinomycetota bacterium; assembly: GCA_013694685.1. Classification (GTDB taxonomy): domain Bacteria; phylum Actinomycetota; class Thermoleophilia; order Gaiellales; family Gaiellaceae; genus Gaiella. The sequence continues at coordinate 2,592 of JACDBY010000270.1, read as the reverse complement.
GTCGCCGTGTGTTGTATTGGTCGAGCCAGTGTGGCAGAGCGTCGGCGCGGTCTCGGTGGGAGCTGTAGACGAGGCCGTATGCCCATTCGCGCGTCATCGTCTGGTGGAAGCGCTCGACTTTGCCGTTGGTGCGTGGACAGTAGGGCTTCGTCTTCAGGTGTCGGATACCGTGATGGGTGAGGAGCTCGCGGAAGAGGCGGCTGCGAGCGTAGTCCCAGGCGTTGTCGGTCATCAGCCGCCTGGCTGTGATCCCGTGCTCGCGGTAGAAGGCGAGCGCGCGTTCGAGGAAGCCGGCGACGGTCGCGGCCTTCTGGTCGTCGTGGATCTCGGCGTAGGCGAGCCGTGAGCGGTCGTCGACGATCGCGTGCACGATGTCGAGGCCGTCGCGGTGTTGGCGGTCCTGGCTTCGGCGGTCGCCGGTGACGCGGTGCCCGGGCCGTTGGAAGCGCACGTATTCGCTGGTGTCCATGTGCAGCAGGTCACCGGGGCAGGGCCACTCGTAGCGGTTGGTTGGCTCCCGCATCGGTCGCGGCGGCCGTGAGATGCCCGCGCGCTTGAGCACCTTCCAGACCGTCGAGTGGCAGAAGCCGGTCGCGCCCGCAACCAAGCGCGGCCCCCAGCCGGTCTTGCGCCGGCAGGCGCAGATCGCCTCGGCGAGCTCCGGGGCGAGCTGCCGCGGCGAACGGCGCGGGCGGCTGGAGCGGTCGAGCAGACACGCAAGCGATCGGCGAGCCTCCTCGCCCGCCTCGCGCCAGCGATGCCACCAACGATGGGCCGTCGCCGGCGAGATGTTGAAGGCGGCCGCGGCCGCCTTCAACGAGAGGCCGCCCTCGATCGCGCGCACCAGCGCGAGGCGGCCAGCCAGTCCGAGCTTGGCGTTACGGTGAAACGACATCCGAGCCCTCCTTCGAGCGTGAGCCTTGGCAGACCCATAGCCTCAAAGGAGGGCCGGATAGACCTCTCAGCCGTTCACAACGTCTGTAGGCACGTCAGCTAGCGGGGAGCGAGCACGGCGGCGAGTCGCCACGAACCCGGGACTCCCTTCAGTTCGTGCGCTCCGCGGTCCTCGAAGACGAGGGGTGAGCCGGCGACGAGGTCTTGCACGGTTCCGGAGACGAGGAGCTCGCCTGGTCTAGCCATAGAGGCGATCCTGGCTCCGACGGCGACGGCGATGCCGGCGAGTTTGCCGTCCAGCCGCTCGCACTCTCCGGTGTGCACGCCGGCCCTGATCTCGAGTCCGAGTGCCGGCACGTCGCGCATGAACGCCAAGGCGCACTGGATCGCGCGGCCGGGACCGTCGAATGCGGCGAGGAAGCCGTCACCTGCCGTGTCCAGTTCGTCGCCCCGGAACTCGGCGAGGCGGCGGCGCATGATCGCGTGGTGCCGCTCGAGGAGCTCCCGCCAGGCTCTGTCTCCAAGCTCGGCGGTGCGGTCGGTCGAACTCACGATGTCGGTGAAGAGAACCGTGGCGAGGACGGGCTCGGGCGACGCTACCTGCCCAACGCCGGCTACGAAGTGTTGGGTCTCGTCCATCGCGCGCTCGTGTGCCTCCGCGTCAAGCCACGTGAAAAGTCCTCGCACGGACGGCAGCACAACCAGCTCGCTGTTGCGGATCCGGGAGGCGACGTACGCCGCCGGTTCGCGCCGGTCGGGCGCCGCCAGCACCAGTGTTGGCACGCGCACGGCCGCGAGGACGTCGCGTACGTCGGCCCCCATCGTCGCCCGCAAGAATCCGACCGCCGCGCCCGGGCTGAGGCTGCGCCGCATGTGTCGGACGAACCAGTCGAGGAACTCTCCATCGCCGACTCGCTCCGGCGCCCAGTCCGCCACTAGACGGCGGAAATACTCGACCGTGCCCCAGCCCTCGCGGGCGTCGACCAGCCGGCGACGCCAATCCTCGTCGCTCGGCGCCCACGGGTAGTCATCGTCGCGCCGAGAAGTCGCGTGCGGGTCGTAGAGCACGAGCCCGGCTGTGCGCTCCGGATACGTCGCCGCAAAAAGGAGCGCCAGTCGCGCGCCGTCTTGCGCGCTCCATAGCACGGCTCGTTCCGACCCTACGGCATCCATCACGAGGCGCAGGTCGTCCATGCGCGTCTCGAGCGTGGGTGGCTCGCGGAAACCGTCAGAGAGACCTGTCCCGCGTTTGTCGAGCATGAGGACCCGAGCTATCGCCGCGAAGACCTGGAGTTGGCGGACGAGCGGCGGCTGTTCCCACGTCGTCAGTAGGTCGCCCGCGAACCCGCGGGCGAAGACGAGGTCGACCGATCCCTTTCCGAAGGCCTGGTAGGCGATCGCTACCTCGCCACTACGCGCGTACTCCACCTCGGGCACGTCCATGGAACAAGTCTGCGGTCTCGCGCGACGGCTGTCTAGCGAATGCACGGCAGCAAGCCGTCAGGGGTCACGGCGGGAAGCTGGCGCACGGCAGTGAATCTCGATTCTCAGCCCGCGAATCAGCGAACGGCGGCCAGGCGGGAGAAGGCTCGCCGCCACTAGCCGGGGAGGAGGCCGAGTTGGCCGAGGAAGTCCATCTGGTCGAAGAACAGATGCTCGGACTTCAGCGTGCCGCCGTCGGTGACGTACACCGCCGCC
>JACDBY010000249.1 GCA_013694685.1 Actinomycetota bacterium | reverse complement strand
CCGCGCTCGGCGAGCCAGAGCGCCCACTGCTCGCCGCCGAGACGGCGCATGAGGACGGCCCGCGCGTGCGGAGCGGGCGACTCGAGCCGCCTCTCGTCGACGCCGTAGTTGCCCACCATGGGCGCGGTGAAGCAGACGAGCTGCTCGGCATAGCTCGGGTCGGTGACCGTCTCCTGGTAGCCCGTCATGGCCGTCGTGAAGACCGCCTCCCCGAACGCGTGCCCGGCCGCTGCGACCGAGCGGCCATGGAAGACGGTGCCGTCTTCGAGCGCGAGGTACCCCTGGCGCGTCACGCCGCGTACACCACCGAGCCCGCGGCGACGGTCTTCACGACCGTGCCGGTCAGGCGCTCGCCGAGGAGCCACGAGTTCACCGAGCGCGAGCGGAAGCCGTCCTCCGTGACGACCCATTCCGCCTCGAGATCGAGCAGGACGAGGTTGGCCGGCTCGCCCACCGCGATCCGTGGCACGGGCAGCCCGAGCGCGCGAGCGGGGCCGGCCGAGAGGCGCTCGAGGACGACCTCGAGCGGAGCCTCGCCCGTGCGGACGAGGTAGGTGTTGAGCGCGCCGAAAGCTGTCTCGAGCCCCGTCACGCCGAACGGCGCCTCCTCGAACGTCGTGTCCTTCTCGTGACGGGCGTGCGGCGCATGGTCGGTCGCGATGCAGTCGATGGTGCCGTCGAGCAGGCCCTCGACGAGCGCACGCCGGTCGTCCTCGGCTCGAAGCGGCGGATTCATCTTCACGTTGGGGTCGAGCGAGCGGACACGCTCGTCGGTCGCGCAGAGGTGATGAGGACTCGCTTCGGCGCTCGCGGCCACCCCGGCGGCACGTGCTCGACGGACCGCCTCGACAGACGCGCGCGCCGAGAGGTGCTGGAGATGGATCGGTCGGTCCTCGAACGCCGCGAGGGCAAGGTCGCGCTCGACCATGACGCTCTCGGCGATCGACGGCCAGCCGGCCAGGCCGAGCCGGGCCGAGACGGCGCCTTCGTGCATGTGACCGCCGCAGGAGAGCGTGGGCTCCTCGCAGTGGAGCGCGAGCGGCCGGTCGGCGACCGCACTGTAGGCGAGTGCGCGCCGGAGCAGCCCCGCCGAGGCGACCGGTCGCCCGTCGTCGGTGAACGCGAGCGCGCCGGCCTCGGCCAGCTCGGCCATCTCGGCCAGCTCCTCCCCCCGCTGGCCCTTCGAGATCGCAGCCGTGAAGCCCGTCGGGACGACCGCTTCGTCACGGGCTCGCTCGACGAGCGCGTGCAGGACGGACGCCGTGTCCACGACGGGGTCGGTGTTCGGCAGCGCGACGATCGCGCAGTACCCACCCGCCGCCGCGGCCTCGGTACCCGAGGCGATCGTCTCCTCGTCCTCCCGCCCCGGCGTGCGGAGATGCACGTGCGGGTCGACGAACGCGGGTGCGAGGACGAGCGAGGCCGGCGCGGTCGCCACGTGCTCGACGGCGGTGATCACCCCGTCCTCGACGGTGACCACGGCCGGCCCGTCGACCCCGCCGACCGGATCGACGAGCCGTGCCCGGAGCACGAGCGAGTCGCGTCGGCCATTTCGCGAGACGAGCGTCACGCCACCTCCAGCACGGGCTGCGCAACGTGCAACCCCGGGGCGGTGAGGAGGTCGTACAGCACGGCCATGCGGACGACGAGCCCCGCGCGCACCTGGGTCGTGATCAGCGAGGCGCCCGAGTCGGCCACCCGCGGATCGATCTCGACACCACGGTTCATCGGGCCGGGATGCATGACCACCTGACCCGGACGCACGCGCTCGGGCGTGATGCCATAGAGACTCGTGTACTCCCGCAGCGAGGGAACGTACGCGGCGGCCATCCGCTCCTGCTGCATGCGGAGGACGTAGACGACGTCCGCGTCGCCGATCGCGTCGATCCGGTGCGAGACCTCGCACCCCATCCCCTCGATCCCGCGCGGCACGAGGGTCGGTGGCGCGACGACCAGTGGACTCGCGCCCACGAGACGCAGTCCTTCGACGAGCGACCGGGCGACCCGCGAGTGGAGGACGTCGCCGACGATCGCGACGCGCACGTCCTCGAGCCGCCCGAGCGCCTCGCGGATCGTGAAGAGGTCGAGGAGCGCCTGTGTCGGGTGCTGGTGCTTGCCGTCGCCCGCGTTCACGACGAGCGCTTGGGTGGCCGCGGCGACGAAGTGCGGCGCCCCGATGTGCGGGTGGCGGATGACGATCACGTCGGGGTCGTAGGCAGCGAGCGTCAAGGCGGTGTCGCGAAGCGACTCGCCCTTGTCGACAGACGAGCCGCTCGCGCGGAGCGTCATGGTGTCGGCGGAGAGCCGCTTGGCGGCGAGCTCGAAGCTCGAGAGCGTCCGGGTCGACGATTCGTAGAAGAGGTTGAGGACCAGGCGGCCGCGGAGCGTCGGGAGCTTCTTCACCTCGCGGTCGAGCGACCGTTCGAGCGCCCGCGCCGTGTCGAGGATCCGGTACGCGTCGTCGCGGGTCAGGTCGTCGACGCCGAGCAGGTGGCGGCGGGGCTGCTCGGCACGCATCAGGCAGTCCCCGATGCCGGCTCGAGCAGGACGCGGTCGCGTCCGTCGACCTCCTCGAGCTCGACGCGGACACGCTCACCGGCAGCCGTCGGCAGGTTCTTGCCGACGTAGTCGGGCCGGATCGGCAGCTCGCGGTGCCCGCGGTCGACGAGGACGGCGAGCTGGACGCGAGCCGGCCGACCGTAGTCGAGGAGCGCCTCGATCGCCGCGCGAATCGTCCGTCCGGTGTAGAGGACGTCGTCGACGAGCACGCACGTGCGCCCCTCGAGCGGAAAGTCGAGCTCGGTGCCGCGCACGATCGGTTGCGCGTGGAGCGGTGCCGCCCGACCCCGGACGAGCACGTCGTCGCGGTGGAAGGAGATGTCGACGCTGCCGAGGGCCGGCGGGACGCCGCT
>JACDBY010000192.1 GCA_013694685.1 Actinomycetota bacterium | reverse complement strand
CGTCGCGCGCGTACGGGATCGTGAGCGGCTCAGTGGGGCTCGGCTGGACGTCCGCCACCGGCACGAGACCCACGTCCGGGTTTGCGCGCAGCTCGCCACGGCGGATCTTGCCGCTTGTCGTCTTCGGGAGCTCGTCGACGAACGCGATGGCGCGCGGGTACTTGTACGGCGCCGTCACGGCCTTGACGTGCTCCTGCAGCTCCGACGCGAGGGCCTGATCGGGCGCGTGCCCCTCGCGGAGGACGACGAACGCCTTGACGAGCTGCCCCCGATCCTCGTCCGGAACGCCGATGACGGCGCTCTCCGCGACGGCGGGGTGCTCGAGCAGCGCGCTCTCGACCTCGAACGGCCCGATCCGGTACGCGCTCGAGAGGATCACGTCGTCCGCCCGGCCCACGAACCACAGGTAGCCCTCGGCGTCGCGCACCGCGCGGTCGCCCGTGACGTACCACCCGTCGCGAAAGGCGTTCTCCGTGTCCTCGGGTGCCTCCCAGTATCCGGTGAACAGTGTCGGTGGGCGGCCGATGAGCGCAATGTCCCCCTCGACGTCCGGTGGGCAGACGTGGCCGTCCTCGTCGATCACGGCGACGTCGTGCCCCGGCGTCGGCAGGCCCATCGAGCCTGGACGGATCTCCGTCTCCGGCGCGTTCGCGACGAGGAGCGTGTTCTCCGTCTGCCCGTAGCCGTCGCGGATCGTGAGCCCGAGGGTCTCCTGGAAACGGGCGATGACCTCGGGGTTGAGCGGCTCGCCTGCGGAGACGGCATGACGCAGGGTCGGCACGTATGCCGTCGCGAGCGCGTCGCTCTTCGCGAGGAAGCGGTACTCGGTCGGAGCCTGGCAGAGGATCGTCACGCCGAGCTTCTCCATCAGGGCGAGCCGCTCTTCGGGCTCGAACGCGGCCTCGTGCAGCACGATCTCCGCACCGTGCGACCACGGGCCGAGCAGGACGTTCCAGACGGCCTTGGCCCATCCCGTGCTCGCTGTGCACCAGACGACATCGCCGTCCCGGGTGTCGAGCCAGTGTGCGGCCTGCATGCGCTTCGCCCAGGTGTAGGCGTGCGTGTGGACGACGCCTCGCGGCTCTTTCGTCGTCCCCGAGGTGTAGAGGATCAGCGCACTCTCCGCGGCTCGCGTGTCCTCGGTCGGGGCGACCGGCATGTACCGGGTGAGCTCGCGTTTCGCCTCGTCGAGGTACAGCACGAGGACGCCGCCGCCCACCTGATTCCGCATCTCCTCGACCTCGATCTCGTTGGCGCGGTCTGCGACGACGAGGCGCGCACCCGAGTGCCTGACGCGATAGGCGAGATCGGCCGCGCGCAGCATGTCCGGGCACGGAACGGCGACCAGGCCGCCCTTTAGGGCGCCGAGCATCGCGCAGTGCCAGGCGGGCGTCTTGCCGAGCATCAGGACGACGCGATCGCCACGGTCGAGCCGCGTCCGGAGGAGATGCGCCCACCGAGCCGCGTCCGCCGACACCTCGGCGAAGCTCAGCCGGTCGACGATCCCTTCGGTGTCGACGAACGCGAGCGCGGGACGATTCGCGTCCTGCGCATACGCGTCGACGACATCCCGCGTGAAGTTGAACGACGACGGGACGTCCCAGCCCGGCGCGTAGGCGCCGAGTGCGTCCGAATCCGTGCGGCGGCGTCGTCGGAGCACCATCAGAGCCCGCTTTCCCACCTCTCCTTGTAGTCGTCGCGCACGGGCCGGAAGACGTCGAGCACGAGGGCGCCGTCGGGCCCGCACTCGGCCGCGTGCTCGACGCCGCCGGGCAGCACGTAGCCCTCCATGGGCCCGAGCTCGTGACGGACACCGTCGACGATCAACGCCTGGACGCCGCGCAGCACCACGCCGAGCTGCTCGTGGGGGTGGCTGTGCAGCGGCACGACGGCACCCGGCTCGAAGTCGATGAGGTTCAGCATCGCGCCCTCACCGAAGAGAGGGCGTCCCGTGACACCGCGCGCGAGCTCGAACGACCGCACGTCGTCGAAGTGGATGAACCGCGGCTCCACGGTCTTGAATCGTAGTCTTGCTCGCACGCGAGACTCTGCCGAGCTGGATCCGGCCGGGCGATCCCTGCCTGCGGAGGGGCACAACCCGGAGAGCGGCCGTCGTTCGGGTCGCAGTTGCCCAGGGGGAAACCTCCGGCTGTACCGCCCGGAGCGGGGACGGGTAGGCGATTTCACTCCCTACACGTCGGCACGATCGGCAGTTCCCTTGATCCAGGGATGCGCTCCCCGACGCGCTATCGTCGCCGCGTGGCGACGGTCTCATCCGATCTCCTGCGGACGCAGGCCTACGTCGGCGGACAGTGGATCGACGCGGACGACGGCAGGTCCTTTCCCGTCGTCAACCCTTCGACCCGGGAGACGATCGCCGACGTGCCCCGGCTCGGCGCCGCCGAGACCCGGCGGGCGGTCGAGGCGGCCGACCAAGCTCTCCCCGCGTGGCGGGCCTGGAGCGCCAAGGAGCGGGCGGCCGTTCTGAGGCGACTCGCCTCGCTCGCGGCCGAGCGCGAGGGGGAGCTCGCCACACTCATGGTGCTCGAGCAGGGCAAGCCGATGGCGGAGGCCCGCACCGAGGTTGCATACGCCCTTTCCTTCTACGAGTGGTTCGCCGAGGAGGCGAAGCGGCTCGACGGCGCGATTGTTCCCTCGCCGTGGCCCGACAAGCGCATTCTCGTCACGCGGGAGCCCGTCGGCGTGACGGCCGGGATCACCCCGTGGAACTTCCCCTCGGCGATGGTGACGCGAAAGTCGGCGCCCGCGCTCGCGGTCGGCTGCACGATGGTGCTGAAGCCGGCCGAGCAGACGCCGCTCTCGGCGCTCGCGCTCGCCGCGCTGGCCGCGGAGGCCGGCGTGCCGCCGGGCGTCTTCTCGGTCGTGACGGGTGACGCCACCGACGCGCCGGTGATCGGCGCGGAGCTGACCTCCAACCCCCGCGTCCGGAAGTTGGGCTTCACCGGCTCCACCGAGGTCGGGAAGCTCCTCATGCGGCAGTGCGCCGAGCAGGTGATGAAGGTGTCGCTCGAGCTGGGAGGAAACGCGCCGTTCATCGTCTTCGACGACGCGGATCTCGAGGTCGCGGTCACCGCCGCGATGGTCTGCAAGTTCCGGAACTCCGGTCAGACCTGCATCTCCGCGAACCGGATGCTGGTCCAGGAGGGCATCTACGACGACTTCCTGGCGCGCCTCACCGACGCCGTCGGGCGCCTCGAGGTCGGCGACGGCTTCGCGGAAGGCGTTCAGGTCGGGCCGCTGATCGACGAGCCGGCGGTCACGAAGGTCGAGGCGCACGTCGGCGACGCGCTCGAGCTCGGCGCGGAGGTCGTGACCGGGAACGGCCGGATCGACGGCCAGTTCTACTCTCCCTCCATCCTCGTCGACGTCACACCGGAGATGCGGATGAGCCGGGAGGAGACGTTCGGCCCCGTGGCCGCTATCGCCCGCTTCGCGACCGAGGACGAGGCGGTCCGGATCGCGAATGCGACGCCCTACGGGCTCGCCGCCTATTACATGACGACCGATCTGGGCCGCACCTGGCGGGTCGGGGAGGCGCTCGAATACGGAATTCTCGGCGTCAACACCGGTCTGATCTCGACGGAGGTCGCGCCCTTCGGCGGTGTCAAGGAGTCGGGAATCGGGCGCGAGGGCTCGAGCTATGGCACGGACGATTGGACCGAGCTGAAATATTGGGCGGTGGGCGGGCTGGCGCCCGCCCACTAGAAGAGCATGGGTAGACCGAACCGTCGTCGTCCTCCTAGGTGGCTCTCCCGCAGGGAGAGACACCGATGATCGTCGAGCAGCGCGACTACCACGTCTTCACCGGGAAGCTGCCGGAGCTCGTGCGGCTCTATGCCGACGACGGCATCGCCATCCAGCAAGAGGTGCTAGGCGGCTTCATCGGCGCGTTCACGACGGACGTCGGGGCGCTCTCCACGTACACATCGCTCTGGGGCTATCCGAGCTATGCGGCGCGCGACGAGCGGCGGGCGACGCTTCAGGCCCGCGAGGACTGGCGGGCCTTCCTCGTTCGGATCCAGCCCCTGATCCATACACAGCAGAACCGGATCCTCGTGCCGACGCCCTTCTCGCCGATCGGGAGCTGACGTGACGAGCCTGAAGGGCAAGGTCGCGATCGTGACCGGCGGAGCGCAGGGCATCGGTCGCGCGATCGCGACCGGTCTCGCGGAGAACGGCGCGAGGATCGTGATCGCAGACCTGCGGGGAGCCGAAGAGGCGGCTGCCGCGTACGAGGATGGTGTCGGCCTCACGATCGACGTCGCCGACGAGGGTGCCACCGAGCGCATGGTGTCCGAGACGGTCGCGCGCTGCGGCGGGCTCGACGTGCTCGTCAACAACGCCGGCCTCTACGCCTCGCTCGAGATGCGCGCCTTCACGGAGATCCCGCTCGAGGAATGGCGGCGCGTGATGGACGTCAACGTCGCCTCGATGTTCCTGACGTGCCGCGCGGCGGTGCCCGCGATGCGGGAGCGCGAGAGCGGGGCGATCGTCAACATCTCGTCCGGGACGCCGTTCCGCGGCGTCCCGTTCCTGCTCCACTACGTGACGAGCAAGGGCGCGATCGTCGCCTTCACGCGCGCGCTCGCGAAGGAGCTCGGCACGGACGGGATCCGCGTGAACTGCGTCGCGCCCGGGTTCACGCTCTCGGAAGGCGTAAAGCAGCATCCAGAAATCATCACGGCGCTGCGCGACGCCTCCGTCGCGGCGCGGACGATCCAGCGCGACCAGGTGCCGGCAGACGTCGCCGGTGCCGTGAGCTATCTCGCCTCCGATGCGGCATCGTTCGTCACGGGTCAGACGATCGTGATCGACGGGGGCCAGACCTTCCATTGAGATGAGGCTCTCGCTCTACCGGTTCGAGCACGGAGTGGAGACGATCGGCGGGAACCGCGTCGTCTACGACCTCGAGGCAGGGTCTGCGCGGTTCGGGGCGGCGACGCCCGACGGGCGTTCGCTCGTCTGGCAGCTCGACCATGACGCCCGAGACGCAGAGGACGCGCTCCTCTCCCGCTTCGTCCAGCTCGACCCGTTCGCGGATTGGGTCGTCCGCTGCGACCGCGTCGACTTCCCGCTCGGCGGGATCGCGTACCCCCACACGCATCCTGGCCCGGGGATCCGCTACCTGCTCGCGGGCGAGCTCGAGGTCGAGTCCGAGGGCAGGACGGCGTTCTACGGGACGGGCGGCGCTTGGTTCGAGAGCGGGCCCGACCCCGTCACCGCGCGCGCGTCGGCGCACATCGAAACGTCCTTCGTGCGTGTCCTCGTCCTCCCCGCCGAGTGGGCCGGGAAGCGAACGATCCGCTATCTCGAGCCGCCTCCCGAGACGACCATGCCGCAGAGAGCGTCGGTCCTCCTCGAGCATGCGATTGCGCTCCCGCGATGACGCGCTCGGGCGGCCGTATCCTCGTCGACCAGCTCGTGCGCCACGGCGCCGACCTCGCCTTCGGCGTCCCGGGTGAGAGCTACATCGACGTCCTCGACGCGCTTCGCGACAGTCCGGTCCGCTTCGTCACCTGCCGCCACGAGGCGGGTGCCGCCAACATGGCGGAGGCCTACGGCAAGCTGACGAACCGGCCAGGCCTCGTCTTCGTCACCCGCGGCCCGGGGGCGACACAGGCGGCGGTCGGGCTCCACACTGCGTTCCAGGACGGGACGCCGCTCGTTCTCTTCGTCGGTCAGATCCCGCGGGCCCACGTCGAGCGCGAGGCGTTCCAGGAGCTGGACTACCGTCGAGTCTTCGGTTCGCTCTCGAAGTGGGTCGCGCAGATCGACCAGGTCGAGCGCATCCCGGAACTCGTGTCGCGCGCGTTCCGGGTCGCAACCTCGGGCCGCCCCGGCCCCGTCGTCCTGGCGCTGCCCGAGGACGTCCTCGCGGAGAGCGCTGACGTCGCCGACGCGTCGCCGTACGTCCCGGCCGAAGCCGCACCCGCCGCCGCCGACCTCGACGCACTGGTCGCCCTCGTGGCGATGGCGGAGCGGCCGCTTGCGATCGTGGGCGGCCAGCCGTGGACGGCAGAGGCCGGCCACTCGATCGCCCGCTGGTGCGAGGCGGCCGCCCTCCCCGTCGCCGCCGCCTGGCGCTGCCAGGACTACGTCGCGAACGACTCGCCGGCCTACGCTGGCCACCTCGGTCTGGGGATGGACACCGCGCTCCGCGACCGCCTCAGCGACGCCGATCTCGTGCTGCTCGTCGGCGCGCGACTCGGCGACATCGAGACGAACGGGTACTCGACGATCGTCCCGCCCGGGGGTGGACGAATGCTCGTCCACGTCCATCCCGATCCCAACGAGCTCGGACGCGTCTACGAGCCGACGCTCGGCATCGTCGCGTCGGCGCCACGCTTCGCGGCGGCGCTCGCGGACCTCGAGCCGCCCACCGGGCGGGGGCGTGCCGGCGAGCTCGAGCGCGCCCATTCGGCCTATCGCGCGACGCTGCAGGGGCGGGAGCTTCCGGGTGCGGTCGAGCTGACCGGCGTCATGGCGGTCCTCCGCGGGTCGCTTGGACCGGACGCCATCGTGACGAGCGGAGCGGGCAACTTCACCGTCTGGGCGCACCGGTTCTACTGCTTCCGGCGATACCGCACGCAACTCGCGCCGCAGAGCGGCGCGATGGGTTACGGGCTCCCCGCGGCGATCGCCGCCAAGCTCGTCCACCCCGACCGCGCGGTCGTGTGCATCGCGGGCGACGGCGACTTCCTGATGTCGCTCCCCGAGCTGGCGACCGCTTGTCAGCACGACACCGCCGTGGTCGTGCTCGTCGTCGACAACGGCATGTACGGGACGATCCGCATGCACCAGGAGCGCCGCTTCCCGGGTCGCGTCAGCGGGACTGATCTCGTGAATCCGGATTTCGTCTCCCTTGCACGCTCGTTCGGGGCCTATGGCGAGCGCGTCGAGCGGACGGCCGACATGTCCGCTGCCTTCGAGCGGGCGCTTGCCTCGGGTACGCCCGCAGTGCTGCACCTGCCCGTCGACCCCGACGCGCTCACGCCCCGGCAGACGCTGTCCGAGATCCGCCGCGGCCAAGACCGATCCGCCTAGCGTGGCCTCGTGTCCGACCGCGAGGGACCGTCCGCTCCGAACAGGTCTTTTTCGACGCCTGAGCAGGGACTCTTCCTTTTCCTGCGGCGCTCGATTACCATGCTCGATGAAAAGGCATGAAAAAACCGATCCGCACCCTCCTCGCCGCCTCGGTGGCGCTTATCATGACCGCGTCGGCGGCGGCCGCTTCCGGTGACCCTGCTCGCGGTGGCGGCATCCAGCTCGACCTTCCCGCAGGCTGGTCGAAGGTCGCGCCCGCCCGCATGGACAAGACCGACGATCCGCGCGCCGTGCTCGTGATCGGGACCGAGGGCGTGCAGTCCATCGCCAGCGAGTGCCTCGTCTCGTCGTACCGCGTGCCTGCGGACGGCGCCGTCGTCGTCGTCGTGGGCTGGCGCGAGGCGGTCGGGGGGTCGAGCTTCTTCCCGCTCGCCTCGATGAAGCTCCGTCGCGGGACCTTCGAGTGCTTCCCCGGGCGTGGTGCCGTGGGTCGCGTCACGCGACGCGACCGCGACTTCCAGGTGAACGTGATGGTCGGCGACCGGGCCGATCAGGCGACGATCGACGCAGCGCTCGACGCCGCCCGCTCGATCGCGCCAGCGCCGCGCGCGGGCTAGCCCTGTGTCCGACTTCAGTCGGACACGTGCTCTCGCTGCCCAGCGATACGCCGCCTAGCCTCGAGCTCGTGAGCATGCGGCGCGAGTATCGAGTCGCGACCCAGGCCGAGCCCATCTCGCACTTCACCGACGCGGTGCAGGCGGGGAACCTGGTGTTCGTAAGCGGCATCGTCCCGGTCGACCGGCAGCGGATGCTCGTGGGGGGTGACGACGTCGTCGCCCAGGCACGCGCCGCCTTCGCCAACATGGAGGAGGTGCTCGCGGCGGCAGGCTGCACCTTCGCAGACGTGGTCAAGGTGACGGTCTTTCTCACCGACGTCGGTGACCGGTCGCTCGTGAACCCGGTACGCGAGGAGGTCTTCGGTGACACGCGACCGGCGTCGACGCTCGTGGAGGTCTCGGCGCTCGTGATCCCCGGCGCCCGGATCGAGGTCGAGGCGATCGCCCTGATCCCCGGAGCGTGAGCTTGCGTGACCGCAGTTGTGCGTCGGGAGTCGCACACCGGTTG
>JACDBY010000237.1 GCA_013694685.1 Actinomycetota bacterium | reverse complement strand
GTTCGAGCCGACGTCGTGGCGGGTGGCTTTCGCCTGCGCGAGGCGCACCCGGCGGCGGAGGATCGCGTGGTGCTTGCAACCTGCGGCGCGATGGTGCCCGAGACGCTCGCCGCCGCCGAGTCGCTGGCGGAGGACGAGGGGGTCGAGGCTACGGTGATCGTCCTCTCGAGCCCCGATCGGCTCTACCACGAGTGGCAGCAGGCACGCCTCGCGCCCCTCCGGGGCGAGGGCGGCCGCGAGTGCCAGCTGGACGCGCTCGTGCCCGAGGGCGAGCGCGGGCTGCCGGTCGTCACGGTGATCGACGGGTCGAGCCATGCACTCGCCTGGCTCGGAGGCGCGCTCGGAACGCGCACGCTCGCGCTCGGCGTCGACCGGTTCGGTCAGACCGGCTCGCAGCCCGAGGTCTACGCGGAGTACGGGATCGACGAGGCGTCGATCGTGACGGCCGCGCTCGTCGTGCTCGAGCCCTCGTAGGGCCTGTCCGGCCCGCACGACACGGCCAGGAGTAGGCGAGGGCCGGACAGGTCCGGCCCCTACGACTCCTCCGGCGGCTCCTCGTCTTCGGCGAGCCTGCGCTTGAGGACTGCCCGAGAGACGACGCCGACGAGCCGCCCTGCCTCCACCACCGGCACGCGCTCCGCGTCGTGTTCCTCGATGTAGCGAAACGCCTCGTCGAGCGGCGTCTCCGCCTCGATCGTGTAGTGCGGCGGCTCTGCGATCGCGCGCAGAGTGGTCTCCGCCGGGTCGGCGCCCGTAGCGACGACGCGGGCGACCAGGGTCTTGCGCGTCACGACACCGACGAGCTCGCCTGCGGGCCCAACGACGTAGACGGCACGAACCTCCGCGGGCGTCAGGACCTCGCCGGCCGCCCGGGCGCTCGCGTCGGCCGGTAGGGCGCGTGGCTCGGTGATCATCGCGTCGCGGACGCGCGGTGTCGGGCTGTCGCCGACCACTACGGATAGAGGCCGCGCGCTTCGAGAGCGGACGAGACGTCGCGGATGCCGGCCACGAGAGCAGCGGTGCGCATAGAGATCGCTCGCTCGTTCGAGATCTCCCAGACGCGGTCGAAGGCGTCGTTCAGCTTCTCGGCGAGCTTGGCCCGGATCTCGTCACGACCCCAGAAGAGACGGCCGAGGTCCTGCACCCACTCGAAGTACGAGACGGTGACGCCGCCCGCGTTCGTGAGGATGTCGGGCAGGATCGGGATGCCGCGCTCGCGGAGGATCGCGTCGGCCCCGAGCGAGGTCGGCCCGTTCGCGCCCTCGGCGATCATGCGGCACCGCAGCCGAGGCGCGTTGTCGGCGTGCAACTGATCCTCGCGAGCGGCGAGGACGAGGATGTCGCACTCGAGCTCGAGGAGGTCTTCGTTCGTGAGCCGGATTCCCTTTTCCCAGCCTTCGAGCGAGCCGTGCTCGATCGCGTAGGCGCTCATCGTCGGTATGTCGAGGCCGCTCGGATCGAAGACGCCGCCGGAGACGTCCGAGACGGCGACGACGGTCGCTCCCCGGTCGACGAGCTCCTGGGCGGCGATCCCGCCGACGTTACCGAATCCCTGGACGACGCACCGCTGCTCCGCGAGCTTCCACCCGACCCGCTCGCACGCGCGCGCAGTCACCATCACGACACCGGCGCCGGTCGCCTCGTGGCGGAAGACGGAGCCGCCGATCGAGATCGGCTTGCCCGTGACGATCTCGGGCACGGCATGCCCCTTCTGCATGGAGTACGTGTCCATCATCCAGGCCATCGTCTGCTCGTTCGTCGCCATGTCCGGCGCCGGGATGTCCTCCTGCGGGCCGATGAACGGCAGGAGCTCGGACGTGAACCGCCGCGTCAGCCGCTCGAGCTCCTTCGACGAGAGAGCTCTTGGGTTGCAGCGAACGCCGCCCTTCGCGCCGCCGTAGGGGAGCCGGAGCAGCGCACACTTCCACGTCATCCAGACCGCGAGCGCGGCGCACTCTCCGAGCGAGACCCCGGGGTCGTAGCGTATGCCGCCCTTGGTCGGGCCGAGGACGCTCGAGTGCTGGACGCGATAGCCGGGGAAGACGACGCGCGTCCCGTCGTCGAGCCGCACGGGGCAGGCGACGATGATGGAGCGCTCCGGGTGACGCAGGCGCTCCGCGACCCCGGGATCCACGTCCGCGTACGGCACCGCCTGATCGAACTGCGCGACGGCGGTCCTATAGAGCGGCGTGTCGTACTCGAGCTCGGCGAACGACGGGACGTGCTCGGTGCTCGCCATGGCGAGATTGTATGTTCGCCAGCAGGATTCGGCTTCTGCCGAATCCTGCTTGGCGAACCAAAACATGTGCCGGGGCTGGGACTCGAACCCAGATGTCCCGAGGGACCGCCGGTTTTAAGCCGACTGCGTCTGACCAGTTCCGCCACCCCGGCGGGAGAGTCTAGGTCCGGCCGGGTAAGAGCGTGTCGGGTGGGAAGCGCTCCGGCCCCTGGAACTGGTAGGCGTCGAAGAACGCCGAGAAGGCCGTCTCGTCGAAACGGGAGCACTTCGCGAGATACGCGGTGCCGTTCTCGGGCTTGGTGGCGCTCTCGGTCACCCAGGCGCCGAGCGCGACCTGACTCCCGAGCGACGCGTACGGCGCGAGCACCGTGCCGCGCGCGTTCTCCTGCACGAATCCCTCGAGCTCGGTCACCGTCGCCGCCGGAACGTCGCGTCCGTACTGAACAGCGATCCCGCCGTGCTCGAGGTTGTGGACGAGCTGCGCAGGGTTCACCGGGTCGTCGAAGCTGCCCCACACGGCGGGCACGGAATAGTGCGGCCCGCTCGTCGGAGGTTCGGTGTTCCACTTGTCGGAGGATCCGTCCGGGGTGCTGACCGAATGCACGCCGACGAGCGCCGGTGAGGTCGCGAGCGTGCATCCGGCCGCCTCGAGAGCGGCACGGGCGTCGCCTCCGTCGTCTCCGCCGAGGGCGAGCGCGACGGCGATCCCCACGACCGCGAGCACCGCGACCCCGCCAACGGCGAGCATCGCGAGCAGCCGGGTGTCCCGACCGGACGTTGGGCCGCTGGCACGAGGCACACCGGGCGCCCGGGGCTTCCTCTTCGCATGCGGACGCGGCTTCGGCGGCATGGGAGCGGGAACGATAGCGGCGCGACACGTGCCGTCCGACTCGATCGTTACGGTCCCTCGCCCTCATGACGATCCTGGCCCTGCTCATCGGTCTCGTCGTCGGCGCCGCTGGCGTCTACCTCGTCGCGGCTCGGCGCTTGCTCGCCGATCGGGACCGGGCCATGGCGGAGGCCGCCGAGACGCGGTGGGCGCTCGCCGAAGCCGAAGGCGCCTTGACGACGGAGCGAGGCGCGTTCGACGAGCGCGTCGAGACCGCGATCAGGGCCATCTCGGCAGAAGCACTGCGGGCGAATGCCAACGCCTTTACCGAACAGGCAATGGGGCGCCTCGGCGAGTACGTCGAGCCGCTCCGCAAGTCCCTCGAGAAGGTCGAGACGAACGTCGGCCTCCTGGAGCAACAGCGGCAGCGCGCCTACGGCGAGATCCACAAGGAGCTCGAGATCGTCCGCGAGACGCACGAGGGCCTGCGGGTGCAGACGGGTAGCCTCGTCAACGCTCTGCGGGGCGAGTCGCACACGCGTGGTCGCTGGGGCGAGATCCAGCTCCGTCGCGTGATCGAGATGGCGGGGATGCTCTCCTATTGCGACTTCGACGAGCAGCCCGCGGTGGCCGGCGACGAGGGACAACGGCTGCGACCGGACGTGATCGTCCGCCTACCCGGTGGGAAGTCGATCGTGATCGACTCGAAGGTCTCGCTCGTCGGCTATCTGAAAGCGCACCAGGAGGGAGCCGACGATGTAGTCCGGCGAGCGGGCCTCGCCGACCACGCGCGCCAGGTGCGCGACCACATCGGACGGCTCGGGCAGAAGGCCTACTGGCGCCAGCTTCCCGACACGCCGGAGTTCGTGGTCATGTTCCTGCATGACGAGACGTCGTGGCGTGCGGCGCTCGAGGTCGATCCGACCCTTGATGAGTTCGCGCTCTCGAACAATGTGATCCCGGCGTCGCCGACCAACCTGATCGGCCTCCTGCGTGCAGTCCACTACGGCTGGCAGCAGGAGGCGATCGCCGACGGTGCTCGCCAGATCAGCGAGCTCGGCCGGGAGCTGTACAAGCGGCTCTCGACGATGGGCGCCCACGTCTCGAAGCTCGGACGCGCACTCGACGGCGCGGTGAAGGCGTACAACGAGTCGGTGGGGTCGCTCGAGCGGCAGGTGCTGCCGCAGGCGCGCCGCTTCGAGGAGCACGGGATCACCGGGATCGAGCCTGCCACGCCGGCGCCGATCGAGCGCGGCGTACGGGCGCTCACGGCTCCGGAGCTCACGTCCGAGAATGCTCAGGGCGCGCTCGAGATCGTCCCGGGAGACGCGCACGCGGCCTGAACGGCTGGAACACGCGGAGCGTCGCAGGCGTTCATACGATAGAGGGCATCATTCTCACGTGAGGAGCTTCGAGATTCGTGGCTGAGGTACGGAACTTGATCGTGATCGGCGGAGGCCCCGCCGGATACACCGCGGCGCTGTATGCGGCGCGCGCGAACCTCGAGCCCCTCGTGATCGAGGGATTCCAGTGGGGTGGCCAGCTGATGATCACCTCGGATGTCGAGAACTACCCCGGCTACGCGGACGGGGTCATGGGGCCTGCGATGATGCAGGACTTCCGCCGTCAGGCGGAGCGGTTCGGAACGACGTTCGTGACGGACGACGTCACCAGGGTCGACTTCTCGGAGCGGCCTTTCCGGGTCTGGGTCGAGGACGAGGAGTATCGGGCTGAGGCGATCGTCATCGCGACCGGCGCGAGTGCGCGTCAGCTCGGCCTCGCCTCCGAGCGGCTCCTCCAGGGCCGCGGAGTCACGTACTGCGCGACGTGCGATGCGGCGTTCTACCGCGACAGGATCGTCGTGGTCGTCGGTGGAGGCGACTCGGCGATGGAAGAGGCGCTCTTCGTCTCACGCTTTGCGAGCAAGGTCTACGTCGTGCATCGCCGGGAAGAGTTTCGCGCGTCGCCGATCATGGTCGACCGTGCCCGGGCAAACGACAAGGTGGAGTTCGTGCTCAACAAGGTCGTGACCGAGGTTCTCGGCGAGGACAAGGTGACGGGCGTCCGTCTCGAGGACACCGTGACCGGCGCCGAGAGCGTCCTCGCGACCGACGGCCTCTTCGTCGCGATCGGCCACGACCCGACGACCGGTCTCTTTCTCGACCAGCTCGATCACGAGCCCGACACGGGGTATCTGGTCACACGGGGCAAGACGACCGAGACGAACATCCCCGGGGTCTTCGCCGCCGGCGATGTCCAGGATCACGTGTACCGCCAGGCGGTGACCGCGGCAGGCTCGGGCTGTGCGGCGGCGCTCGACGCGGAGCGCTGGCTGAGCGAGCAGCGGCACGCACCCGTCCCGGTCGTCGTCACGACCTGACCGGCGACCGCCCGGAGCCCGCCGACACCCGCGCTACCCTCGATACGGGTTGAGCGCCCCCGCCCACACCCCCTCCTCGGCCGGCCCCCTGGCCGTGGTCTCGCGGCTCGCCGGCTTGGCCGCATCGGTGCAGGCCTACGTGGGCCCTGCACTCGCGTTGATCCTCGGCGCGATCGCGCTTGGCCGCTCACCGGTCGACGTCGACGAGGGCGCCACGATCGCGGCGGCTCGCGGCTCGTTCTCCGACGTCGTCGAGGGGGCGTTCGAGAACGATCCCGCACGCGTCGGGTACCTCGCGCTGCTCCGACCCGTCGTGGCGTGGAACGACGACGAGCTGTGGGTGCGGTTGCCCTCGGTGCTCGCCATCGCGGTCGCCGCCTACGCCGTCTACCGGCTCGGACGACGCCTCTTCGACGCGCGGGTCGGCGCCGTCGCCTCGATCCTCCTTGCGTCCTCCCTCGGGACTGTCGCGATCGCGCGGTCGGTCGGGCCGCTCGCCCTGGCATTGGCGGCGATGCTCGTTTCGACAGCGCTCTTCGCAAGAGCGATCGAACGCGGTCACGTCGTCTGGTGGGCACTCTACGTCGTGACCACCGCCGCCCTCCCGTTGACGCATCCGATCGCCGCCAGCGCGCTTGCCGCCCAACTGGTCGCGACCGGCTTCGCCCGGCGCGAGACCGACCTTCGCCTGGCCGTTCCCGCCGTTGGCATCGCAACGCTCGAGTGTGCCCTCTACCTCGTTGCCGGTGTCGTCGATCGAGCCGACGCTGCTGACGGCGCCGGACCTCTCGCACTCGACGAGATCGGGGTCGGTGTCGGACGGGCTGTCGGCTGGAGCCCGATCGTCGCCGTGCTCGCGGTCTGGGGGTTCGTCCACCTCTCACGACGCGTGGCGCATGATCTCCCTCGCTGGAAGCTCGCGCTCGTGGCCGGACTCACGGGGGCGCCGCTCGTCGCCGTGCTCGCGGCGGGAGCCGCGCTCCCGGTGTATCCGCGAGAGGCCCTGACGGTCGCAATCGGTGGCGTCGCGCTCGCGGCCGGGGCGGGTCTCGTGGCGATCGCGGATCGCTCGCTCAGGCTCGCGACGCTCGGCGCCGTCGCGGCCGTGGTGATCGCCTCGCTCGTCACGGCCGCGCTTGCGGAGCGGCAACAGGATTGGCGCGAAGCGGCGACCCTGACACGCTCGCTTGCGACCGAGCGCGACTCCGTCGTCGTGGTGCCCGACCGCGCGCGGTTCGCCCTCGCGTACTACGCCCCGGAGCTCGAGCTGCTCCGAGCCGGGCGCGGGGCGGCAGTCACGGTCGTCGTCGTGGGGGATCCCGCCGACGCCGTGACCGCGGCGCGTACGGTCGTCTCGCCCCCTCGTTACGCGCTGCTCGAGCAGCGGGAGGCGGGTTCACGCCTCATCGTGCAGCACTGGGTGCGACCCGGCTCCTGACCCGGCCGACGACCCCGGTTTCACTCGGCTCGTATCCCAGGACCATCACCAAGTTGGCACGAAGTTGGCACGAATTCGTTGCTCAGTTCGAGAACGAACGCGATAGAATTGCAAGTGGGTGGTGGGTTGGGGTGCCCCGAACCGCTGCCACAGAAAGCGCTCCGCCGCCGGTCTACCCGAACCGGGCAGACGGGCACAGATCCGCGAGCACGCACTCCTCGCAGACCGGCCGCCGCGCGTCGCAGACACGCCGGCCGTGCCAGATCAGGAGGTGCGGGAAGCGCGCCCAGTCGGCTCGCGGCACCACGCGCTGCAGGTCGCGCTCGATCTTGACGGGATCGTCGTTGCGGGTCAGGCCGAGACGCTGTGAGAGTCGCCGCACATGCGTGTCGACGACGATTCCCTGGGCATGACCCAGCTCTGCCGCGACCACGTTCGCGGTCTTCCGAGCGACGCCTGGCAGCTGTACGAGCTCGCCGAGCGTCCGAGGCACACGGCCGTCGAACTCCTCGAGCAGCATCTGCATCGTGCGCCGGATCGCCTTGGCCTTCTGACGGTAGAAGCCCGTCGCATAGATGTCTCGCTCGAGCTCCGCGACGGGCACGGCAAGGTAGTCCTCGGGGCGGCGGTACTTCCGAAAGAGCCTCTCGGTCACGCGATTGACGTTGACGTCGGTCGTCTGGGCGGAGAGCATCACGGAGACGAGGAGGTCGACGTCGCTCTCGAAGCGGAGGGCGATCGTGGCATCGGCGTGCATGGAGGCGAGTCGCTCGACGATCGGCTCGATCCGGTCACGGCGCCGCCCGAGCTCACGGCGTCTCGCTTCGTGGACGTAGCTACGCGCCACGTCGCTTCTGCTCGAAGTGCTCGGTTGCCGATAGCGCGCTGACGCGACCCTCGAGCGCGTCCTGAAAGGTCTCGCGGAACGACGGGAACCCGGCCTCGTCGAGGACCTCGAGAGCATGCGCGACGTCGTAGTCGGTGCGCCGCAGCTCGACATCCTCGCCGAGGAGCACCCAGTACGCTCCCGCGGCGCCCTGGCAGGGCATCCCGACGCTCCCCGCGTTGACGACCCTCGGTCCTCCGTCGAGGCGGCGGTCGTCCTGGACATGAACGTGCCCGCAGACGACGACGTCGGCTGCCACGGCAGCGAGCGCCGAGAGCATGTCGTCGTCCGGTGTCGCGCGCGTGAGGATCTCGTCGTCGTCGCGCGGGGTCGCGTGGCAGAACACCACGCGCCCGAGCCCGCCCACGTCGAGCTCGACCGTCAGCGGCCAGTGGGCGACGAGCTCTCGGTCGCGTGCGGTCAGCTGCGCGGCGCACCAGCGGTCGGTCTCGCTCGAGGGGGCGAGCACCTCGCGCTCGCAGTTCCCTCGGACGAAGAGGGCGTCCGCTTCGACGAGGAGCCCGAGGCACTCCGCCTGGAGCGGGCCCCACAGGACGTCCCCGCCCGAGACGATCGCATCGACGTCCGCGTGCGCGATGTCCGCGAGGACGGCCTGCAGTGCGGGCAGATTGCCGTGCACGTCGTGGAGGGCAGCGACCCGCACGGGCGTCCTCAGAACTCGTACTCGCCGCCGAGCTCGAGCAGGCCCGGGCCGGCGCAGACGCGCTCCAGCGCCGGGCACCCCGAGCAGGCAAACGGGCTCGGTGTCGGCCGAAACGAGCCCGCTCGAATGCGCTCGATCGCTCGACCGAGCCCTTCCTCGAGCGTCGCCAGCTCGGACCGGGCGAAGACTTCCGCGACGATGTCGTCCGGTGCCTCGAGGAACTGGTAGACCACCTCGACCTCCTCGCAGCCGGCGCGGAAGCACGCGAGCGCATACACGAGGCGCTGGGTCCGATACTCGCCGTTGACAACCTCGGCGGGGGAGCGCTCTCCGAGGAGGTTTGTCTTGTAGTCGACCACGAGGGCGCGCGAGCCGTCGCGCCAGAGAACGTCGAGGCGCCCGTTCAGGAGCACGTCGTCGAGCAGGTAGGCGAACGGCCGCTCGACGCGCGCCCCGGCCAGGTCGGCGATCCTTCGCGCGAGCCCGGATGAGCAGTACCCGCGAACGAGCGCCGCGACACGATCGAGCTCCACCTCGGTGACCGACGGATACCACGCACGGACGAGGTCGCGCAGGTCTTCGGGTGGCGCGGGGCGGGTCAGGTCGACCTGCTCGAGCAACCGGTGCACCGCGTCCCCGAGCTCCGTCGGATGGAGCGCCGCCGACGTCTCGCCCGGCCCCCACGGCACGGGCTGCATGCCCGCGACGCGCTCCGCGTAGTAGCGGTACGAGCATCGCTCGAAGAGCGAGATCGCGCTGTAGGAGAGACGGGTCGGCCTGTGTGTCGGCGGCGCCGGGACGGGCGGTAGCGCGCGAAGCTGCGGCGCGGGCGGCGGGATCGCTTCGCCGACTCCCTCGAAGAGTGCGAGCTGGCCGCCCGCATCCACCGAGGGCGCCGGGTCGGCCGACTGCTCGACCGCAGGTGGCGGCTCCGGCTGTCCGCGGTCGATCCGCAGCACGACGGTTGCAGCGCCCCGCTCGACCTCGATCGGCCCGCCGGCGTCCTCGCGTGCCTGCTCGTCGAGGTCGAGACGACGGAGCGCCCAGCCGATCGGCGTATCCTCGCTCCCGTCGCCGGCCGGCCCGACCGAGCCCGAGACGATAAGGCGCTCCATGGCGCGCGTCATCGCGACGTAGTAGAGACGCAGGCGCTCGGATCGCTCGGCCGCCTCGCGATGCTCCCTGACGTCGTGGTAGGACGTCGTGCCGAGGCGCTTCCCCGTCGCCGGGTGAGCGACCTTGAAGCCGAACCGTCCGTCCGAGAGGGCGAGGATGTCGGAGACCGGTGGCCGGCTGCGGCCCGCGTCCGCGACGACGACGACCTTGAACTCGAGTCCCTTGGCCGCGTGAATCGTCAGCAGTCGAACCGCCCCCGCTCCCTCCTCCTCCGAGACCGCGTCGGCTTCGCGGGCGCCCACCGCCTTCTGCCCGGCGACGAAACGGACGAAGCCCTCCAGGTCTGCTCCCCGCAGCTCCTCGTAGGAGCGCGCCAGGCGCGCAAGCTTGCGGACGTTCGCGTACCGGCGCCGCCCGTCCTCACGCGCGAGGATCGCCAGGTCGTAGTCGTGCTCGGTGAGGATCCGCTCGCAGAGGAGCTCCAGCGGCACCCTCCCGGCGAGCTGGAGCAGCCGCTCGTAGCGCTGGCGGAACGCGAGCAGGAGCCGGCGATCCTGCTCAGCGAGATCCGCGGGCAGCGAGCGCTCGAGACCGCGGAAGATCGGCTGGCGCTGCGCCTCCGCTCGTACGAGGACGAGAGCGTCGTTCGAGACGCCGACGAATGGGGAGGCGAGCACCGTCAGGAGCGCCTCGTCGTCGTACCGGTTATGCAGGAGCCTGAGATACGCGAGCAGGTCCGAGACCTGCTGCTGACCGAAGTAGTTGCGCCCCGCGGCGCGGTACGTCGGCAGACCGACCGCGCGCAGCTCTTCCTCGAACCATTCGGCGTCGGTTCCGGCCGCGAAGAGGAGAACGATCTCCCCTGGAGTCGCGTCACCGGCGTCGACGAGCTCGCGCACGCGTCGAGCGACATGGCGCGCCTCCGACCGGCGCCAGTGAACTCCGCTCTCGCCCGCGGCCGCCTTGTCGGTGACGAGCAGCTCGAACGCATTCCGGAGCGCCGCGGAGCCACGCTCGTCGGCCGGCTCGAGCGGCCGGAACGCACCGCCGAACTCGGCCGCGAACAGCTCGTTCACCGCGGACAGCACCTCCGGCCGCGAGCGGTAGTTCCGTGTCAGCGGCAGTACTGCACCCGCCGCGTCCCGTCGCTCGCGGAAGACCGTGACGTCGGCATGGCGGAAGCCGTAGATCGACTGGAACTCGTCGCCCACGACGAAGAGCTCCCCAGCGTCTTCGTCGAGGAGGAGATCTAGGAGCTCGGTCTGGAGCCGGTTCGTGTCCTGGAACTCGTCGACCATGATCGAGCGGAAGCGCAGCCGCTCGCGCTCGCGGATCCGCGCGTCGCTGCGCAAGAGGTCGCGCGCACGCAGCTGGAGGTCCTCGAAATCGAGCGCCGACTCGCCGTCCTTCGCTTCCTGGTAGGCGACCGCAAAGGTCTGGAGCAGCTCCTGGAGGAGCTCGCGATCGCGGGCTGCCAGCCGTTCGAGGGCGGCCGCCACCGTCGCGTCGCGTGCCTCCACGAAGGTCGCCGCGCGCGGGCCTTTCGGCCTCAGCTCGTCGAGCGGCAGGAGCCGCTCGGGCAATGTCGAGGACTGCAGGAGCTCCAGAGCGGCCGAGGCGGCCTCGCGCTGCGCCTCCGTCGCGCGACCGTCGTCCAGGAGGCAGGTAGCAGCCTCGCGCAACGCCTCCACGGGCTCGTCGAGGGGCGCCGGCTCACCGGCCTCGAGGACGAGCTCCCGCCCGGCGGAGCGTAGTGTTGCGTAGACCTCGACGAGCATCTGCCGGAGCCCGACGGCGCCGTACGTGGCGAGGAGCTGCCAGCGGGCCTCGTCGTCGACGGCGCAGAAGCGCTCGAGTGCCGCGGTGAACGCCTCCGCCTGCAGCACGAGCGCCTGCGGCTCGTCGAGAACGCGGAACGACGGGTCGATTCGGGCCTCGAGCGGGTAGGCGCCGAGGAGGCGGCGGCAGAACCCGTGGATCGTCGAGACCCACGCGCCGTCGAGCTCGAGCGCGAGATCCGGACGCCCACGCTCCGCGAGTCGGGTGCGGATGCGGGCACGCAGCTCGCCGGCTGCGCGCTCGGTGTACGTGATCACGAGGAGCGATTGCACGTCGAGGCCCTCGTCCACGATGGCCTCCACGAACCGCTCGACGAGCACCGCCGTCTTGCCCGTGCCCGCGCCGGCGGCCACGAAGACCGCGCCACGCGCCTCGATAGCCGCGCGCTGCTGCTCGTTCGTCGTGGGCGGCGCACCGACAATCGTCATGGACGTTCCTTGCGGCACATGCGCCAGAGGTCGCACCACGCCGGGCAGTCCCCGCCGTGCGGATCGTGGCGGACGTCGCCCGTGCGGATGCGTTCGACGAGGCCGACCGCCGTGTCACGCGCAGCGTCGACGACGGCGTCGAACTCCTCCGGCTCGAGGTAGTCGCGCGAGTTGAACCCCTCCACGGCGTCGGGCGAGGCGCGGAGCATCCCCCGGGGGCGCCGCCCGCCGCCGACCGGCACGTAGACACCGCCCATCGGCTCCATCCCGAGCTGATCGCGCAGAACTCTCATGTAGAGCGGGAGCTGCAGGAGATCGCGCTCGCGGATCTGTGCCGCAGACGCCGCCGCGCCTGACTTGTAGTCGACGACGATCCCGCGGGCACCCATCGGATCGCCGTCGACACGGTCGATCTTTCCGCTGACGACGACACCCGGCTCCAGCTCGAACGCTCGGAACGACACCTCGAGGTGACGCGGCACGAGCGGCGAGGCCGAGGCCGCCTCGTCCCGCACGAACTGCTCGAGGTCGCGCTTTAGCCCCTGCTCGAGCTCTCGGCGGTCGAGGTCACCCGCGTCGATTCTGAGGCCGCTCGCAACAGCCTGGCCGACACAGTCGTGCACGAGGCGTACCGCGGCCTCGACGTTTTCCTCCGTGACGCTGTCGGCACCCGGGATCACGCTCGGGAGCTGCTGGTAGAACCGCTGCAGCGCGGCGTGCAGGATCGACCCGCGCAGCATCCGGTCGATCTCCTTGTCGATCGTCGCAGGTCGCAGGTACCGCTCCACGAACCAGGCCGACGAGCACGACGCCATGCGCTCGAGCTCCGAGACCGAGTAGGCGTCCCGGGCTCCCATGAGCCGCAGCGCCCGCTCGTTGGTGATGCGGGTGGGCCGGTCGAAGGCCGCGATCGCGCGCTCGAAGCGCCTCGTCCAGCCGTTGGCGGCCGCGACAGAGGCGGCGTCGGCGCGACTGCGCCCCGCCAGCTCGGCCACCGATCGCAGGCGCTCTCGCTCGGTGGGGGCGGTCTCGAGCTCGCGCGTGAGCGAGGAGAGCGCTCGACGCACGGTGTGGCGGCGGACGTCGTCGCGATCGAAGAGCTCGCGGGCGCTCTCCCAGAACGGGCTCGGCTCGCGGGGCGAGCCTTCGTCGCCAACCGCCTGACGGACGAGCACGAGTCGCCGACGCGGCCGCGTGCAGACGGTCGCAAAGAGATAGCGATCCCGGCTCGCTGCGTCGG
>JACDBY010000167.1 GCA_013694685.1 Actinomycetota bacterium | reverse complement strand
CCCGCAGACCGCGGGCGGCCTCCTCGTGACGCTGCCGGCGGAGAAGCAGGCGGTGCTCGCCGCGTCCTTTGCGGCCGCAGGTCTCGCGCTCGACGCAATTGGCCGGGTCGAAGAGGGCGCCGGCGTCTTGCTCTCGTGAGTCCTCGCGGGCGGTTCCGGGGACCTGTCGAGCCCTCCCGGTTTCTGGGGTTCGCGGTCGCCGCTGTGGTCGCGCTCGGCCTCGTCGTCGCCTCGGGCGCGTTTGTCCGCTTGACCGGCTCCGGGCTCGGGTGCGACAACTGGCCGCGTTGCGGCTCGACGCCGTTCCCCGCCCAGGACTTCCACGCGATCGTCGAGTTCGGAAACCGCGTCGTCGCGCTCGGCGGGATTCTCGCCGCCCTCGTCGCCTGGCTCGCGGCGCGCCGGGTCGCCGACCTCGACCGCCGAGTGCGGCGCGCCGCGCTCGGCGCGTTCGCTGGCACCGTTGCCCAGATCCCGCTTGGCGGGTTGACCGTGATCCTCGATCTCCACCCGCTCGCGGTGATGACGCACTTCCTGCTCGCGCTCGTCGTCGTGGCGCTCTCGGTCGTTGTCGCGCTCGAGGCCTGGAGCCATGCGCGCGGTCTCGGCGAACCAGTCGCACCTCGCTGGCTACGGCTCGTCGCCGTCGTCGGAGTTGTCGCCTGCGGGGCGATGGTAGTGACCGGGGCGATCGCGACCGCCTCCGGACCGCACCCGGGGGCGGACGAGGACGTCGCGCGGCTGGGTCTCGAGATCAGCGACACCGTGTACGTCCACGTCCGCGCGACGGCCGTCTTCGGAATCGGTTTCCTGCTCGTCGGCTGGCAGCTTCTGCGCGTCCGCCGGGCGGTGCCCGGTGTCCTGCGTCTCGCCGGCGTCCTGCTCGCGGTGCTCGTCGCGCAGATGCTCGTCGGCGAGATCCAGTACCGGAACGCCCTTCCCTGGGGGCTCGTCCTCATCCACGTGACCCTCGCGGCAGCGATCTGGGGTCTGACCGTCGCGACAACGCACGCGCTCTGGCGGCCGCCGCTCGCGCTCCTCTCGACGAGCGCCCAGACTGCGCCGTCGGTCGGCGAGCCGCTGCGCTCCAGTTGACCGCGAGTACGCTTCGTCAATGCCCCTCGACGACCTCCGCATCGACGACCGGCCGACTCTGCGGAACCCCGTGATGATCACGGCCTTTCGCGGCTGGAACGACGGTGGTCAGGCGGCGACTGTCGCGGCGGGCTACCTCGCGCGACACTGGGAGACAACGCGCTTCGCCGACATCGATCCCGAGGCTTTCGTCGACTTCCAGGCAGTCCGACCGACGGTGAGTCTCGACGCGGGAATGACGCGGCACATCGAATGGCCGGAGAACGCGTTCTTCCACGGTGCGATTCCCGGCACGGAGCGGGACGCCGTGATCCTGCTCGGCGTGGAGCCGAACTACCGCTGGCGTGCGTTCAGCGAGCTCGTCGTGGGACTCGCCCGCGATCTGGGCGTCGAGCTCGTGGTGACGCTCGGCGCGCTGCTCGCCGACGTCCCGCATACGCGGCCCTCTCCTGTCACCGGGGCTGCGACCGATCCGCGGCTCGTCGAGGAGCTGGGGCTCCAGCTGTCGCGCTACGAGGGCCCAACCGGGATCGTCGGCGTCCTCCACGACGCGTGCCGCACGGCGGAGCTTCGGTCGGTGAGCCTCTGGTCGGCGGTTCCTCACTACGTCTCGCTCGCGCCCAGCCCGAAGGCCGCGAAGGCGCTCTGCGTCCGTCTCGCCGACCTCGTCGGCGTGCCGATCGAGACGACCGAGCTCGACGAGGCCGAGGACGAGTACGAGACGCAGGTGACCGAGGCGGTCGCCTCGGATCCCGACACGCAGGCCTACGTCGAGGAGCTCGAGCGCCGCGCCGACACGATCGAGTCGTTCACCGAGGGCGGCGAGGTGACCGGCGACACGATCGCCGCCGAGCTGACGCGGTTCCTACGGCAGAGAGATCGGGAGCGGCGGTCAGAACCTTCGGAAGACGAGACGCCGTAGGGGCCGGACCTGTCCGGCCCGGGTGCGAACGACGGAGGGCCGGAAAGGTCCGGCCCCTAC
>JACDBY010000236.1 GCA_013694685.1 Actinomycetota bacterium | reverse complement strand
AGCGGTTCGAGCTCGAGCGGTTCGTGGAAAGCGTCGGTGAGCTCGACGTCGAGACGGTCAGCACCTGGGAGGTGGAGGAGTATGCCGCCCACCTCTGAGCTCCACGTCTCGGAGCGCCGTCGTCGCGTCGAGGTCGACGGCGAGCCGCGGTGGGGAATCCTCGAGGGCGACTCGATCCGCCTCGACGGCGGCGGCGCTGTGCCCGAGCGCGATGCGTTGTACCTCGCTCCGGTCGAGCCGACGAAAATTCTGGCCGTCCATCTCACGTACCGTTCTCGCGTCGAGGAGTACGCGGCACGGATTCCGCCGGAGCCGTCGTACTTCCTGAAGCCCCCCTCGACCCTCAACGGGCATCGACGATCGATCAGGCTGGCGAAGGGCGCACGGTTCCTCAACTACGAGGGTGAGCTCGCTGTCGTGATCGGCCGCCGGATGAAGGGCGTCCCGCTCGACGACGTGCTCTCGTACGTCGCCGGCTACACGTGCGCGAACGATGTGGGGATGCACGACTTTCGCCACGCCGATCGGGGCTCGATGCTTCGCGTCAAGGGCCAGGACGGCTTCCTGCCGCTCGGCCCCGAGCTCGTGCCCGCCTCCGACCTCGACCCGTCCGCCTTCGCGCTCCGCACCTATCTGAACGGGGAGGTCGTGCAGGAGACGACGGCCGACGACCTCCTGTTCGGCGTCGCGTACCAACTCGCCGACCTCTGCCGGACGATCACGCTCGAGCCCGGCGACGTCGTGCTCACCGGGACACCCGCAAACTCGCGTCCGATGAAGGCGGGCGACGTCGTCGAGGTCGAGATCGACGGCCTCGGGCGACTGACGAACACCGTCGACGAGTGGGACGTCGACCTCACAGGCCCCGGGGAGCAGCTCCAGGTCTCGGCGCAGACGCTCCATGTCGCGCTCGCGATCCCGGAGGACGAGGCCGAGCGTCGCGTCGCGGAGGGTCGCACGTGATCCGGCTGGCGCGCATCGACCACGTGGGTATCGGGGTACGCGATCTCGACGAGGCCGCCGCGCGCTGGTGCATCCAGCTCGGGCTCGTCGAGCGACAACGTGCCGACGGGAGGGCGTTTCTCGCGTGTGACGACGAGCGGTACTCGCTCGAGCTCGTCCCCGACGCCGAGCCGGGGTACGACCACGTCGCGTTCGAGCTTCACCGCGAGACCACGCGCGCCGACGCACGCCTGCACCTCGAGGAGCTCGGTGTCCGGTACAGCGTCGAGCACGACGGCCTCTGGCTCTGCGATCCCGATCGTCGCGCGATCCAGCTCGTCCCCCATCGTCCGGCTGAGAGCGAGCAGGCTCGCTGGCCGCAGCACGCGCGGGCCTCGACGAGCGTCCACCTCGGCGGACCGCGGCGGCTGGGTCACGTCAACCACCTCACCGGGGCGCTCGCGGCGAACGAGGCGTTCTACGTCGACGTGCTGGGCATGAAGGTCTCCGACCGCCTCGGGGACGCGGGCCTCTGGTTCCACATCGACGCAGAACACCACGTGCTGGCGCTCGTCGACCTCGGTTACGCCCACTTTCATCACCTCGCGTTCGACGTCGTCGACATCGGCAAGATGCGCGACCTCCTCGATCATCTCGCGCGGCACGGCCGCTGGGTCTCGTGGGGGCCGACGCGCCACGGGATCGCAGGCAACATCGCGACGTACGTGCGGATCACGGAGGAGCCGTGCCACGTCGAGCTCTACTGCGACATGGAGCTCCTCGCCCCCGATCACGAGCCCCGGACGTATCCGGACGACCGGTACTCCTCGAACACGTGGGGCCCGCTGCCGCCGCGGTCGTACTTCCGCTTCGACCCGGTCGCGATCGAGTTCGAGCGCGAGAGCTGGGAGACGCGTGGCCGCGTGCTCCCCCCGGTGAAAGCGTGAGCGTCCAACGGAAGGTTGGCCCATGAGCGACGAGCCGAACGCAGAGGCGCGGCTGAAGCCACGCCCTGAGCCACGCCTCAAGGGTTACAGCCTCCCGCGGACGCCCGAGGGGCGCTCGTCGCTCGTCCCGTATCCGCCGTGGCACTACGTCGGCGCGTTCCTCGTGATCGACTACTGGGCCGACCCCGACAGGGCCGTCGCCTTCCTTCCCGACGGGATCGAACCGCACTCCGATCCAGGGCGCTGCGCGTTCGTCGCGGCCGACTGGCAGTCGTGCTCCGAGGGTGGGGACGAGCTCCTCGACCCGTCGCGCTCGCAGTACAAAGAGGTCTTCATCGTCACCTCGGGGATCCTCGACGAGGAGGAGGTGACGGTGTGCTCGGCCATCTGGGTCGACCGCGACTTCGCGCTCGCCCGCGGCTGGATCCAGGGCTTTCCGAAGAAGCTCGGCTCGATCTGGATCACGCGGAGCTTCGGCCTCGGCGGGCCGGCTGACCCGGGAATGGCCGCCGGTGCGCGCTTCGGCGCGACCTGCGCCGCCTACGAGCGGCGCGTCGCCCAGGCGACGGTCACGCTCGAGCATCCATCCGAGGGCGGGCCGTTCCACAACGTGCCTTCGATCGTCAACGTGCGGCACTTCCCGCGCCTTGCGGCCGGAGAGCACGATGCCCCTGCCGTCCACGAGCTCGTCCGCGCCGTCTCGCGCGACCGGGCGGTCTCCGAGGTGTGGGAGGGAAGCGCAACGCTCGAGCTCTTCGGCTCGGGTCACGACGAGGCCGACGCGCTCGCCCCTGTTCGGCTCGGGCGCGGCTACCGGTTCACGTTCGGCTACACGGTCGACGACCTCGAGACGGTTCGCGAGCTCGGCACGTGAGACGCTTGTGTTGATTCAGCACAAGCTCGAGCGCGGCCTGACGTTCGTCCTGGCATTCGAGTGCACATCGGTGCTCGGGCGTCCAGAGCTCGTGTTGAATCAACACAAAGACGCCCTCGCAGACGGGGTGACGGTGCGCAGCTTGGCGGCGGCTGTCGTAAGGATCTTCGCTTGAGCGTCGCGGAGGTCGCCGGCGTCGAGGTCTCGACCGAGCACTTCATCGGCGGCGAGCGGGTCGGAAGTGACGAGACGTTCGTCGACCTGAGCCCGATCGACGCGCAGCCGCTCGCAGAGGTGGCGCGCGGCGGCGAGCGCGAGGCCTCACTCGCCGTCGCTGCGGCGACCAACGCCTTTCCGGCGTGGGCGGCTCTGGGTGCGGCCGGCCGTGCGGAGGTGCTCCACCGCCTCGCCGACCTGATCGACGCGAACGTCGAGCGGCTCGCGGCCGTCGAGTGCGCCGACATGGCGATGCTGCTGCGCTCGCTCCGGGCGCGCGTCATCTCGCGTGGCGCGCGGAACTTCCGCGCCTACGCCGACCTCGCGCTGGCATACGAGGAACGGGTCTGGGAGTCGAACGGCACGCGGAACCGCGTCGTCCGGATGCCCAGCGGGCCGGCGGTCGTGATCACGCCGTGGAACGCCCCCTTCATGCTCTCGACCTGGAAGACGGCACCGGCGCTCGCAGCGGGCTGCACCGTCGTGCTCAAGCCCGCCGAGTGGTCACCGCTCTCGTGCTCGCTCCTCTGCGACCTCGCCGCCGAGGCAGGGATGCCGCCCGGCGTCTTCAACGTCGTGCAGGGGATCGGCGAGGAGATCGGCGCAGCCCTCACGAAGCACGCCGGTGTCCGGCGCATCTCGTTCACCGGCTCGCCGGAGACGGCGGTGCACATCGGGACGGCGGCCGCACGGAACGTCGTCCCGTTCACCGGCGAGCTTGGCGGCAAGGGTCCGCTCCTCGTCTTTGCGGATGCCGACCTCGAGGCGGCGGCCTGTAGAGCCGCGGGTCAGTACGACGACGCTGGTCAGGTCTGCCTTGCGGGAACGCGCCTCCTCGTCGAGGAGAAGGTCGCCGAGCCGTTTCTCGAGCTCTTCCACCGCTTCACGGACGAGCACGTGCTCGGCGACCCGCGGGACGACGCGACGACCGTCTCGCCGCTCATCCATCCCGAGCACCTCGCGCGCGTGGAAGGGTTCGTTGAGCGCGCGCGCGAGGCGGGCGACGAGATCGTCCGCGGCGGACGGCGATGCGGGGACGTCGGGCCGCTCTACTACGAGCCGACCCTCGTCGTCCCGGCCTCGAACGAGTCCGAGATCGTCCAGCGTGAGGTCTTCGGCCCGGTGCTCACGTTCCAGACGTTCGCCGACGAGGACGAGGCGGTTGCGCTCGCCAACTCGACCCGCTACGGACTCTCCGGGATCGTCTACACGGGCTCGGAGGAACGTGCCGAGCGGGTGGGACGCACCTTGAGGGCGGGAACGGTCTGGGTCAACACGTTCCTCGTTCGCGACCTCACGGCGCCGTTCGGGGGCATCGGCAGCTCGGGGATCGGTCGCGAGGGGGGCGACTACGCGCTCGACTTCTACTCGGATCTGAAGACGCTGCAGATCCTGGACGGAACGACCGCATGACCACGGCGTCCGAGCTCCCGTCTCTGCGACTCGACGCGACCCGCGAGCAGGTGCTCGAGCGGGCGACGGCGATCGTCGCGGACGCCTGGCGCAGCTTCGACACGGCCCGTCCGGAGCAGCCCCAGATCGGCGAGCGTCTCCAGGCACTCCTCCGCGCGGAGCTGCCGCAGGCGGGCTCGAGCGCGCTCGGAGCGCTCGAGGACGCGGCGCAGATGCTCGACGTGTCGCTCGCGCAGCCGCGACCGAGGTTCTTCGCGTTCGTCGGCTCGTCGGGGCTTGAGATCGGAGTCCTCGGCGACCTCCTCGCGTCGTGCTTCGACGTCAACCTCGCAGTCTGGGCGGGCGCCGCGTCGGAGGTCGAGGATCAGGCGATCCGCTGGGTGAGCGAGTTCATCGGCTTCCCCGCGGCGGCGGGCGCGTTTACGAGCGGCGGCACGATCTCGAACGTGACCGCGCTCGCCGCGGCGCGCGAGCACGCCCTTCCCGGTGCGCGTCGAACGGGGGTGGGCGACGTGCACGGCGCCCTCTACTGCTCGGCCGAGGCGCACTACTCGGTCGTCCGCTCGGCGGAGCTTCTGGGGCTCGGCTCGGCCTGGGTCCGCTCGCTGCCACAGGACGACCACCGTCGGCTCCTGCCCGCCGCCACGGCCGCTGCGATCGACGCCGACCGTGCTGCAGGAATTGCGCCGGTGGCCGTCGTGGCGACGGCCGGGACGACGCTGACGGGCGCCGTCGACCCGATCGCCGGCCTCGCCGACGTCTGCGAGGAGCGCGGCGTCTGGCTCCATGTCGACGGCGCGTACGGGGTCGCGGCCGCCTCGACACTTTCCGCCGGGCATCTCTTCACAGGGCTCGACCGCGCGGATTCGGTGACCCTCGACGCCCACAAGTGGCTCTTTCTCCCAAAGGCCTGCGGCGTCGTTCTCGTCCGGCGGCGCGAGGACCTGCACGGCGCCCTTGCGCACGAGGAGGACTACATCCCGCACGAGCGCCCCGACCACCACATGGTCGACATCACGCTCGAGTACTCGCGCCCGTTCCGGGCGCTGAAGCTCTGGCTCGCCTTCCGCGCCCATGGCGCCGACGCGATCCGCGCCGCGATCGAGCGGAACCTCGGCCAGGCGCGCCTCCTCCACCGAGAGCTCGGCCGTCACGACGACCTCGAGCCGCTCTGCGGCGAGCCGATGCTGTCCGTCGTCCCGTTTCGCCACGTCCCGAGCGGCGTCGCAGACCTCGACGCCCACAACGCGCGGCTCGCGCAGGCACTGCAGGAGGACGGCAGCGTCTGGATCTCGCCGGCGCGCGTCGACGGGAAGGTGTGCCTGCGCCCGTGCGTCGTCAACTACCGGACGACCGACGACGACGTGCGCGCGCTCGTCGAGCTCACGCGCGAGCTCGGGACACGGCTGGCTCGCTGACGCGGCGCCGCGGTCGGGTGGGGCCGGAAGGACCGGCCCCTACGATCGCTGCGTCTGCGGGTGGGTACGGCGTGACGGGACGCGGGCCGGACAGGTCCGGCCCCTACGAGCGGACGACCGGCGATGGTCGGTTAGCGCTTCTTCTTCGCGCTCTTGCCGGTCTTGCGACCGGCGGCGCCCGGGCGGGCCGAGACCTGCTTCGTGCGCACCGGCATCCCTGCGCCGCCGTGCTCCATCCGGCGCCGGAGCTGGCGGTTCGATGCCTCGGGTGTCTCCGCCTCCTGCCCGACCGCGGCCATGTAGGCGCGCCGCTCGGACGGCGTCAGCAGGTTCAGCATCCGCTGTGCCTGCTCGGGGTTCTTCGGCTCGCCGAACTGGCTCATCTTCTTCATCGCTGCGGCGAGATCGGGATTCTGGCGCTCGAGCGCTGCGATCGACGCTTTCTGGAACCACCGCTTGAAGAGCGGCACCTTCGAGAGGAACGTGACGACCGGGCGAAGGTACTTGCCGTTTTTGATCCGTCCCAGCAGGACGAGCGTTCCGAGCAGGATGGACAGGACGAGGATGAGGAGCAGAGGGATCCAGGCCCAGAACGGCACGGCGCGATCGTACCCGCGGCCGCCGCGGGTCGCGCGCGTCGCAGACATGGGTTGCGACCGCGATGCCTGACGCCGAAGGCGGCGGCCTATACGGGGTCGCTTCGCGAACGAAACTAGAGTTGCGGCGTGGGCGTGGGCAGCCGGCGTGGACTCGTTGGCCTCGGCATCGGGCTGGCGCTCGCCGATTCGTCCGTCGTCACCCTCGCGCTCCCCGACATCCTGCGGCGGTTCGACGTCGAGATCCCGACCGTCGCCTGGGTGCTCACGTCGTACAACCTCGTGCTCGCGCTCGCCGCCGTGCCTGCCGCGTACGCCGCACGCCGACATCCCACGGTGGCGTTCGCCGTCGGCACGTTGGTCTTCGCGGGCGCCTCGCTCGTCTGCGGCCTCGCGCCGTCGTTCGCCCTCCTCGTGGGGGGCAGGTGCGTCCAGGCAGTTGGCGGAGCGCTCCTCGTCTGCGCGGCGCTCGATCTGCTCACGGAGCTCGAGGGGACGGATGCGCGAGCGGTGCGTACCTGGGCCGCGGCAGGAGTGCTCGGGGCGGCGCTGGGTCCCGCGGTCGGCGGGATCCTCACCGAGACGCTCGGCTGGGAGTCGATCTTCCTCACGCAGGTGCCGCTCGCCCTCGCGACGCTCGTCGCCGTCAGGCGCCTCCCGGCTCGCCCCGTTCCGGAGCCACCAGGCCGTCCCGATCTGTCCGCGAACCTCGCGCTCCTCCTCGTCTCCGGCGCGCTCACGGCCGCGCTCTTCCTGCTCGTCCTCCTGCTCGTCGACGGGTGGCGTGTCGCGCCGGCGGCGGCGGGCCTGATCGTCACGGTGATGCCGCTCGCGGCGATCGCGATGTCGTCACAGGCGAACCGGGTCGGCGGCTCGGCCGTGCGAGCCGCCGCGGGCGCGATTCTCGTCGCGGGCGGGCTCTGTGCGCTCGGGGTGCTGCCCGGCTCGGGCTGGGGCTGGACGCTCGTTCCGCAGCTTCTCCTCGGTGCGGGTCTCGGTCTCGCGCTCTCGGCGCTCACCGAGCGTGCGCTCGCAGGGCGCTCTCCTCAGGCCGTGCACGGTGGCTGGACGATCGCCGCACGCCACGCCGGAGTCGTCGTCGGGCTGCTCCTCCTGACTCCGATCTTCACGACGGCGCTCGACCGGAACGAAGACAGGGCGCTGCGGGCGGGCGCGGCGGCGGTGCTCGACAGCGACATCCCACCGCTCGACAAGCTGGCGGTCGCGCAGGACGTGCTCGCCGCCGTTCGCGCCGCAGACGGCGAGGTGCCGGATGTGCGTGGTGCGTTCGACGACAAGCCGGACGAGCCCGCGTACACCACGCTCGAGGAGCGACTCGTCTCCGAGCTCGACCGAGCGGTCACCGCGGCGTTCTCGCGCCCCTTCCTCCTCGCCGCCGGCCTCGCGCTGCTCGCGCTCGTCCCCATCGCGCTCTCGCGCCGCCAGGTGTCGGTGTGAGGATCGCACCGCTCCTCATCGCGATCGTCGTCGGCGCCGCTCTCGTCGGTGCATACGTCGCGCTCGGTGGCACGTCGTACGAGCCGTCCCCCGTCGCCGACCCCTGTGTCCCACGCCCGGAGCGGCCCACGGACGCATCGGGGGAGCGCATCGAGCTCGTCCTTCTCGCAGCCGCCGACGAGACCGCCTGCACGCTCGGCGTCTCGCGCGAAGAGCTCGTCCTCGCGCTCCGCAGCGTCGACGAGCTCGAGGTTCTCGCGCGCAGCGAGGGTCGGAGCCGGGACGAGCTGGAGGACGCGCTGCGGGACGGGCTCGAGCGCGCGGTCGACGAGGCGGAGGATAAGGGGTTGATCGGCGGTCGAACGGCGACGGCGCTCGAGTTCGCCGCGGAGAGGCTGCCGCTCGGGCTGCTGCTCTCCGCGCTCCGTGGTGCGTCGTCGTTCCTCGACTAGTGCCGCGTCTCGCGACGCCACCGGAAACTGCTCCGGGTGGAAAGTCGCGATTCCGGGGCACTAGGTGCCGGACAGGTCCGGCACCTACACCGGTTTGCGGCGAGACGTTAGGAGATGACGCACTCGCGATCGCGCCGTAGGCTCACGCGATGAGTCCGCGCGTGCGGAACGTCGCCCTCGGCACGGTCGGCCTGGCTGTCGTCGTCGTTACCTTCGCCGTCGTCCTACCGCGGATCGCGAACTACGGCGAGGTGTGGGACGCCCTCCAGGAGCTCGATCCGATCTGGCTCGCGGCCTTCTCAGTGGCGATCGTGATCAACGTCGTCACGTTCGCCCCGCCGTGGATGCTCGCGCTACCGGGCCTCGGGCTCCGCCGCGCCCTCCTCTTCACGCAGGCATCGACCGCGTTGACGTACATCGCTCCGGGAGGGGGCCTCGTCGGGATGGCCGGGTCGTACGGCCTGCTCCGGACCTGGGGGTTCGGGCCCGGCGAGGTCGCCCGTGCCGTGACGCTCACGGGGGTCTGGAACCAGCTCTCGAACCTCCTGCTCCCCGTCGTCGCGGTCCTGCTCCTGTCGATCGAGGAGCAGCGGGATGCCGTGCTGACGACAGCAGCCGTTGTGGGTGGGATGGTCTTCGCCGTAGTGACCGGCCTTCTCGTGCTCGTCTTCTGGAGCGACGGCCTGGCGCGAGGGATCGGTGAGGGGGTGCAGCGAGGCGTCGGTCGGTTGCTCCGCTCGCTCGGCCGGGGTCCCGTCCGTGGCTGGTCGGGTCGGCTGGTCACGTTCCGGCATGAGACCGTCAGCCTCGTCCGCCGGCACTGGGCGGCGCTGACGATCGCGTCCATCGGCGGGAACCTCGCCGTGTTCGCGATCCTGCTCGTCTCGGTGCGCGCACTCGAGATCGGCTCGAGCCAGTTGACCTGGGCCGAGGTGTTCGCGGGCTGGGCCCTTGCGCGAGCGCTCCAGCTCATCCCGCTCACGCCCGGTGGGGTGGGTCCGGTCGAGATCGGGCTCACGGGGATCCTCGTCGGGTTCGGTGGGCCGAACGCCCGCGTGGTTGCGGCCGTTCTCGTCTATCGCGCCTTCACGATCCTGCCGACGCTGCTCGCGGGGGCCGCGACGATTGCCGCGTGGCGCTGGCTGGGCCCTGGACGGGTCGAGGGAGGAGACGCCGAGCCGGCGCCGAAACGTCCCGGCGGGTGAAGGAGCAGAGCCACAAGGACGAGATGTCCGCTGCGCTCCGCGGCGACTTCGACCGGCTTCGCGAGCGCGGCGTCGCGGTGACGCTCGCGCCGGGCGTCGAACCCGCACCTGAGACGACCGACCCGTGTGCGGTTTCCGACGAGACGCCAGAGGCGCGACGGGGATTCATCGCTCGCCTGCTCGGTCGGCCGGGGTCCGCCGCCTGACCCGGAGCGCGGCTGCTTCACTGGATGCGCCTCACGGAAGCGCATGAGACGATGCTCGCGGAGGAGTACGACCGGCTCGCCAAGACGACCGATCCCGACGGCGTTGCGGCAACCTGGCGCGCGATCGCGGAGGCGTGGCGTTTCGACGAGGTGAACGACCTCATCGTCCGCCACAACCGGTGGTTTCCGGTGGAGTCCTGCCTCCCCATGGATCCGAAGCGTGGGGACTACGCGCTCGTCAACGGGCGCGACTACCGCCTGCCGCTCCTCGACGCCTCCTTTGGTGCTCGAGCGGTTCCCGAGCGAGCCCTGAGCCTGGCTCAGGCAGACACGAGCCGCCGTGCGCGGCGCGTCACCGCGAGGAGCGTCAGCACGCATAGAACCCCGCACGCGAGGTACGGGATCGCGTCGCCGAAGGTCTGGGCGAGCGCGCCTCCGAGTGTCGGGCCTGTGAGGGCGCCGGCGGCCCACGCGGAGTTCATCACACCGAAGCCGATCGCCTGGGCAAGCCCCGCACCCTCCGCGCGGTCGGCGACGAGCGCCATCCCGGGCGTGTAGAAGCCACCGAAGCTGATCGACGCGGCCACCACGAGCGCGGCGACGAGCAGCGGTTCCGTCGCGAATGCGATCACCACGGTGACCACGACCGACGCCGCGAGGAAGATACGAATCGGCAGGAGTCGTCCGTGCACGTCAGAGAGACGACCGACGAGCGGGTTGACGGCGACCTCGACGAGGCCAGCCGTGACGAAGACGGCCGCGATCGCGAGCGCGCCATAGCCGGCGCCGTCGAGCCGAAGCGGGACGAGCACGTCGAGGGCGCCGAAGAAGAGCGCGGGGAGGGTGTTGAGCCAGAGCCCACCGACGAACGCCCGGTCGCGGAGCGCTCGGGCGACCGCGCCCGGTCGCTGCACCTCGCTTCCGGGTGGCCGAGCAGTGGCCACGATCGCCGCGAGGCCGACAGCGACGAGGGAGATCCCCGCGAACGCCGGCCGGATGCCCACGAGCTCGGCGATGCCGCCGAAGAGCGGCCCGACGACGAAACCGAAGACAGCGAGCCCGAACACCGTCCCGAGCGCTTGGCCGCGCCGCTCCCGCGGCACGCTCACCGAGACCCAGGCGAGCGCGCCAGCCCACGTGGTTGCGCTCGAGAAGCCCTGGACGAAGCGCGCGACACCGAGAGCGACCGCTCCTCCGGCGAGCGCGAAGCCGAGGCTCGCGAGCGCGAGCACAGCGAGCCCGGCGAGGACACCTCGCTTCGGCCCGATCCGGCCGACGAGGAGCCCTCCGGGAATCCCGCCGAGGAGCGCGCCGCCCCCGTAGGCGCCGAGCAGGAGCCCTACCTCGAGCTTCGTCAGGTCGTAGTCGTCGGCGAAGCTCGGGAGGAGCGGGATGATGGCGCCGAAGAGCATCGCGTCCAAGAAGACGATCGACCCCGTGAGCGCGACCACCCTCCGCATCCGGCGAGGATACGCACCCGCTCGTCCCAGCCCGAAAGCGCAAGTGTCCGACTGAAGTCGGACACCGGCTCTGGTCGCTGGCAGCCTGGTGTCTGGCTGAAGCCAGACACGGACGCGCCGCGACGAGGCAGTTGCGACCGCGAACGCTCACGCCGAAGGCGGCGGCCTTTCAGCGATCCGCCCCGCCGGAGGCGTGGATCGAGCCGGAGGCTCCGGCTTCTACCGACCCCTGCTTGGCGAAACAAAAAGAAGCGCACCGAGTCGGTGTCGCCTCCGTCCAGCTCACCCGATCGACCCTCGCCGAAGCGATTGCCGGGCGGGAGAGCCTTCAACCTCGGGCGCTCCGTGCTCGGTGCACTCGGAAAGGTAGTCGTTCAATTAGGATGCGTCAAGCACCCGACGATCACCGTACCTCGCAAATTGCGACAATCCGTATTTCATCAGGATTGCAGCTCGAAGCTGATCGAAGCCGTCGATGGTGGCGCGATCGCAATGCGAGCGCCTTTAGACGCCGGTTGTGCCGACGTCTGGATCGCAACAGCAGGGCGGCGCTCGTCGAATCGTACGGCTCCACGACGAAGCGCACCGAGGCCGGTTCGCCTTCGTCCGGCTTCCCGACCGACCGCCGCCGAAGCGACTGCCTGTCGGAGAGCCATCAACCTCCAGCGCTCCGTCCTCGGTGCACCTGTGACACTAGGGCGTCGAGACCACCGGGTCAAGCGAGCCTGGTACGTCTTTCCCGCATTTTGCGTTTTTTTCTTCGCAAGGCAGACGTGCTTGCGTCTGCTGCTTCATGCTCTAGAAAGGACGGGACCAAGAGTTCGCCGAGCCGGGTGCGCTTTCGTCCACTTTCCCGACTGACCGTTCGCTTCCGCGTCAGGCCCTTCGGGAGAGCTTCGTCCTAGTCGCGTCCCGTGCTCGGCGCAGCGGCAATCTAATCTGTGCCCCGGAAGCGGCGCAAGCCGACCGGCGCAGGAAAGCCCGCAAATTGCGAATAATTGGAGAAGGGTGAGCGGGAAGCACGTCGTCGTCACTGGCGCGGGAACGGGCATCGGGCGCGCGATTGCGCAGAGGCTCGCCGCGGATGGCGCCTCGCTGACACTGCTGGCGCGCCGGCGTGCGCCGCTCGAGACCACGGCCGCGACCATGGCCGGCCACACGGTCGTCGTTCCGTGCGACATTCGGGATCGCGCCGCCGTCGAGCAGGCCGTCGCCCGCGCGGCGAGCTCGCTCGGGCCGTGCCACGCGCTGGTTGCGGCGAGCGGGATCGGCGGGCCGAACGGCGACGGCGACGAGGGCGGCGACCGGTTCGACGACCTCGTGCGAACGAATCTGAACGGAACGTATCACTGCGTTCGCGCGGTGCTCGCCCACCTCGCGCCGGGACCCGCAACGAGGCACGTCGTCGTCGTCTCGTCCATCCTTGCCCGGATCGCGGTCCCGGGCTACACGGGCTACAGCGCCTCGAAGGCAGGCCTCCTGGGTCTCGTGCGCGCGTTCGCGGCGGAGCTTGCACCGGACAACGTCCAGGTGAACGCGATCTGCCCCGGATGGGTCGAGACGGACATGGCCTGGCAGGGGCTCGCCGCCTCGGCCGAAGCGAGCGGCGGGACACGTGAGGCGGCGTACGAGGAGGCGATGCGAGCCGTTCCGCTGGGCCGGATGGCGCAGCCCGAGGACATCGCGGGCACCGTGGCGTGGCTTCTCTCCGACGGCGCACGAGGTGTGACGGGCCAGGCGATCGACCAGAACGGCGGCGCCTGGACGGGTTGAGGTCCGGGGACTGACCCCGCAGGGTCTGTCCCCCCGTGCGACACGCCTGCATCTTGGCGGCGCGGTGAACTGTCGCGCAGGAGTCGGTCCCCTGCGGGCGGCAGACCCCC
This sequence comes from Actinomycetota bacterium, assembly GCA_013694685.1. Taxonomy (GTDB): domain Bacteria; phylum Actinomycetota; class Thermoleophilia; order Gaiellales; family Gaiellaceae; genus Gaiella. The sequence goes on along the minus strand of JACDBY010000236.1, from coordinate 398 downwards.
GCGAGGTCGGCGTGCGCGCGTTAGGTTCACTCGACCGGCGAGCGAGGCGGAGGGAGCGATGCGCGACAGGGCGAGGGCGGTCGTGATCGGGGGCGGTGTCGGGGGGTGCGCCGTCCTCTACTGGCTCGCGCGGCTCGGCTGGGACGACGTCGTGCTGGTGGAGCGGGCGGAGCTGACGAGCGGCTCGACGTTCCACTCCGCCGGTCTCGTCGGCCAGCTTCGCTCGTCGCTCTCGCTGACGAGGATGATGATGTCGAGCGTCGACCTCTACCGCTCGCTCGAGTCGGAGGTCGGGCTCGCGACCGGTTGGCGCGAGGTCGGCTCCCTTCGTCTTGCCTCGTCGGAGGAGCGCGTGGAGGAGATCGCCCGCCAGGCAGGCTGGGCGAAGACCTTCGGCC
>JACDBY010000161.1 GCA_013694685.1 Actinomycetota bacterium | reverse complement strand
GGCGGCTCCTCCTGCTCGCAGATCGCCCCGAGCTTGCGCGGGCAGCGCGTGTTGAAGACACATCCCGTCGGAGGATCGGCGGCGCTCGGGATCTCACCCTCGAGCCGGATCCGCACTCGCTCCGTGCCGTCGATGCTCGGTACGGCAGAGAGAAGCGCCTCGGTATACGGATGGTGAGGCCCCGAGAAAACGACCTCGGCGGCGCCGAGCTCCATCAACCTGCCGAGGTAGAGGACCGCGATCCGGTCGGAGATGTAGCGCACGACCCCGAGGTCGTGGGAGATGAAGAGGAACGCAACGCGGCGCTCCGCCTGCAGCTCGACGAGCAGGTTGAGAATGGCGGCCTGGACGGAGACGTCGAGGGCGGACGTCGGCTCGTCGCAGACCACGAGCGAGGGGTTGCCGACGAATGCCCGCGCGATCGCGACGCGCTGCTTGAGTCCGCCGGAGAGCTGCACCGGCTTCTGGGTCAGCGTGCGCTCGGAGAGACGCACGCGCTCGGCCAGCGCGAGGGCGCGCCGTTCCGCCTCGGCGCCCTTGACCCCGGCCAGCTTCTTCAGCGAGCGCAGGAGGATCCGGCGCACGGAGTGACGCCGGTTGAGCGCCGAGTCGGGGTTTTGGAAGACGATCTGCAGCGCCGCCAGCTCTGCCTGCGACCGCTGCGTGAAGCTCGGTGCGAGCTCCCGTCCGTCGAGCTCGATCGTGCCGGTGGTCGGAGCGACGATCCCGAGCAGAGTCCGTGCGAGCGTGGTTTTGCCGCTGCCCGACTCGCCGACGAGGCCGAGAGTCTCGCCCGGCCAGATCGCGCTCGAGATGTTCTCGAGCGCGTGCACCTCGTGGCCGCGCTGCTTGAAGATCTTACCGAGGTCGTCGAAGCGAACGACCGGTACGCCTTCGCGCGAGACGTCCGGGAGCGCGATGTTCTCGGCCGTGACGCGCGGCAGGTTCGGGGCGAGCTCGTGGTACCAGCACCTGGTCGCGTGGCCGGGCGTCACTTCGACGAGCGGCGGCTCCTCCGCGACGCACTTCTCGGTCGCGAGCGGACAGCGATCCGCGTAGACGCAGCCCGGCATCTCGGCGCCGAGCTGGGGGAGGAAGCCGGGGATCGTGTCGAGCCGGCCGTGATCCTTGCGGACGCCGCCGCGCGGGATGCAGCGGAGCAGGCCGACCGTATAGGGGTGCCGCGGGTCGTTCAGCACCGTCGCGACGGGGCCTTCCTCGACGAGGCGCCCGGCGTACAGCACGCCGACGCGGTTGCACATCTTCGCGATCACGCCGAGGTTGTGGCTGATGAAGAGCACCGAGGTGTGGAGCTCGGCCTGGAGCTGCGAGACGAGGTCGAGCACCTCCGCCTCGACGGTCGCGTCGAGCCCAGTCGTCGGCTCGTCCAGGACCAGCAGCGAGGGGTCCTTGGCGAGCGCCATCGCGATGATCACCCGCTGCTGCATCCCGCCCGAGAGCTGGTGCGCGTAGCGCCCGAGCACAGAGGCGGGATCTGCGATCTGGACGCGCCGGAGCGCCTCGAGCGCGCGAGCTCCAGCGTCGCGCTTGGCGACGCCGCGGGCGACGAACGACTCTGCGACCTGCGTGCCGACCTTGAGGGACGGGTTCAGCGCTGCACCCGGGTTCTGGTAGACCATTGCGACGTCGTTCGCACGCAGGCGGCGGAGCTCGGCGCCGCTCAGAGCGAGCACGTCCTTGCCGGCGATGCGGATCGCGCCCGAGCGCACGCGCCCGTTGCGCGCCAGATAGCGAACGGCCGCGAGCGCAGCGGTGGACTTCCCACATCCCGACTCGCCGACGAGGCCGTACGACTCGCCCCGCGCCACGGTCAGGCTGACGCCTCTGAGCACCTGCCGGTCCTTGCCGCGAACGCGGAAGGCAACGTCGAGCTGGTCGAACTCGAGCGCAGGGGCCCTGCTGTCCGCCGCCGCGCTCACCGCTCGTAGACCTCGCGGATGCCGTCGGCGACGAGGTTCACCGCGATCACGAGCGAGGCGATGGCGAGCGCCGGGTACAGGGTCGTCCACCAGTAGGGATCGATGTAGGAGTAGTACTCGAAGACCTGCACGGCCCAGTCAGGCGACGGCGGCTGGATCCCTAGGCCGATGAACGTCAGCCCGGCGACGGCGAAGATCGCGTACCCCAGCCGGACCGTGAACTCGACGACGATCGGCGCCATCACGTTGGGCAGGATCTCCTTGAACATGACGTAGGGCGCCTTCTCGCCGCGGAGTCTCGCCGCCTGCACGTAATCGAGCTCTCCCTCGGCGAGAACGGCTGCGCGAACCGTCCGCGCGACGAGCGGCGCGAACACGATCCCGATCAGGAGCGTGACGACCAGAGGGGAGCGGCTGCCGAGCGCCGTGATCACGACGACGCCCGTGAGGATGACCGGCATCACGAGCACTGCGTCGATCACGCGGCTGACGACGTCGTCGACGACTCCGCGGAAGTAGCCGATCGCGAGGCCGATCACGGTGCCGAGGAAGGTGCCGAGCAGTGTCGCGGCGGGGGCGACGAGCAGGATGTCGCGCGAGCCGGCGAGGACCCGCGAAAGGACGTCGCGCCCCAGCGTGTCGGTGCCGAACCAGTGGTCGCCGGAGGGAGACGCGAGCACGTCCTGCGTCTGGTCGAAGATCGGGTCGTAGGGCGTGATCCG
>JACDBY010000155.1 GCA_013694685.1 Actinomycetota bacterium | reverse complement strand
AAGCAGGTGGCCGACGATCGCGTGGCCCATCTCGTGGTAGGCGGTGATCTTCCGCTCCTTCTCCGAGAACAGGCGCGACTTCTTCTCAGGCCCGGCGATCACGCGCATGATCCCTTCCTCGAGCTCGAGTTGGCCGACGGTCTTGCGGCCACGGCGTGCCGCGAGGAGCGCTGCCTCGTTGATGACGTTCTGCAGATCGGCGCCGGTGAAACCGGGCGTCGACGCGGCGAGGACGTCGAGGTCGATCTCCTTGTCGAGCGGCTTGCCCTTCGAATGCACCTCGAGGATCTGCTGACGGCCCTTCCGATCGGGCCGGTCGACGACGATCTGACGGTCGAAGCGCCCAGGGCGGAGGAGCGCCGGGTCCAGGATGTCGGGACGGTTCGTCGCCGCGATGAGGATGATGTTGTCCTTCAGCTCGAATCCGTCCATCTCGACGAGGAGCTGGTTCAGGGTCTGCTCTCGCTCGTCGTGACCGCCACCGAGCCCCGCGCCGCGATGGCGGCCGACGGCGTCGATCTCGTCGATGAAGATGATGCAGGGGCTCGCCTGCTTCGCCTGCTCGAAGAGGTCGCGGACGCGCGAGGCGCCAACGCCGACGAACATCTCGACGAAGTCGGAGCCGGAGATCGAGAAGAACGGGACGCCGGCCTCGCCGGCGGTCGCACGCGCGAGCAGCGTCTTACCGGTGCCGGGGGGCCCGTAGAGGAGGACGCCCTTCGGGATCCGCGCGCCGAGCGCCTGGAACTTCTTCGGGTTCTCGAGAAACTCCTTGATCTCTTGCAGCTCCTCGACGGCCTCGTCCGCTCCGGCCACCTCCTTGTAGGTGACCTTCGGCGTGTCGGGCGACATGCGCTTCGCGCGGCTCTTGCCGAAGCTCATCACCTTCGAGCCGCCGCCCTGCATCTGGTTCATCAGGAAGATCCAGAAGCCGATCAGCAGCAGGATCGGCAGGAAGCCCGTGAGCAGCGCCCACCAGATGCTCTGACCCGTGCCCTTGGAGTCGAACTTGACGCCGTTCCGCTCGAGAACCTTCTGGTACTCGAGCTGCGACTGCGGCGAGGGGTAGTTGACCTTGACCTTGTCGCCGGAGCCCAGGGTCGCCGAGATCGACTGACGGTTCGGCGAGAACGTGACCTCCGTGACGTCGCCGCTCTTCGTCGCCTCGATCAGCTGCGAGTACGTCAGCTTCTCGCCGTTGTCGCGCCGCGGCATGAGCGTCTGGCTCGCGAGATAGACGAGCAGCACGATGACGACGAGCGGGAAGAGCGCGCTGCGGAAGAACCGATTCACGTGCTTCGGAGGGTAGCAGCGTGCCTTCGCCGTCCAGCGCCGCGGACGCCAAGTCTTAATGCTGCGGAAACGACGTCCGACCGCACGAAATTCCTGCAGATGGCCGGGCCGGACAGGTCCGCCCCTACGGGACGAGGTCGGGATGAAGGACGCCGATGTACGGCAGGTTGCGGTAGCGCTCGGCGAAGTCCAGCCCGTAGCCGATCACGAACCGGTTCGGAATCTCGAAGCCGACGTACCGGACCGGTACCTCGACCTCGCGGCGCTCGGGCTTCGTCAGGAGGGCGCAGATCTCGAGCGACGCCGGCTTGCGCGCACCGAGCGTCCGGCGGAGGTAGGAGAGCGTGAGGCCCGAGTCGATGATGTCCTCGACGACGAGGACGTCACGCCCCGCGATGTTGATCTCGAGATCCTTGAGGATGCGGACGACACCGGAGGAGTCGGTCGCCGCGCCGTAGCTCGAGATCGCCATGAAGTCGATCTCGCACGGCACCGTGAGCTCGCGCATCAGATCGGAGATGAAGAAGATCGCGCCTTTCAGGACGCCGACGAGAAGCAGGTCCCGACCCTCGTAGTCAGCCGAGATCTCCGTTCCCAGCTCGACAATCCGCGCGCGCAGCGCGTCCTCGTCGATCAGCACCTCGCCGACATCGGCATGCACCGATGTCACGTCGGCCTCCGGGTGACGCGCACCGCACCTTCCCAGCCCGGTGCCTCGGCGAGCTCCGGGATCGCGACCACCTCGCCCGACGCGGTCGCGACGAGCGGCCAGGAGTCGCGCACGTCCCGTGGCACCTTCGCATCCACGAGCACATCCTGCACCTTCCGCTTTCGGCCTGCGAGGCGATCCCCGGGCCGGCGGCTGCGGACGACGAGTCCCGGTCTGTCGGATTCGAGCAGCCACGGGCCCCACTCGACCGTGCCTTCGAGGCTCAGCTCGTCGTAGCGGCGAACGGCCCGGACGCCCTCGCCCAGATCCGCCGCACGCGTGCCCTCCCGCGACGACAAGAGCTCGACGAGCGCCTCCTCGAGTCGCCGCGGGAGGCGGGGACGCTCGGACGCGAGCGCAAGGAGGTTCGTGCGCGCCCGCGGGTCGAGCTCGTCGAGCAGTGGCAGCAGGCGGTCGCGCATCAGTCCGCGCTTCGTGTCGGGGTTCGTCGAGTCGGTGCGGACTCGGAGCCCGTGCTCGAGGCAGTATGCCTCGGTCTCCTCGCGCCAGAGCGGCAGGAGCGGCCGGACGACGCCGTCGGCCCGTCGCACCCGCATGCCGCGGATCGAGCCGCTCGAGACCAGGCGGTAGAGCACGGTCTCGACCTGGTCGGACGCCGTGTGACCGGTCGCCCTGAGCCCGAGCTGCGCCGTCGCCGCGTAGCGCAGTTCGCGCAGCTCCGCCTCGGTTCGCACCGGTGGGACGCGCACTACCTCGGCGCCGAGGTAGTGCGCGCAATGCTCCGCGTCGTCGTCCGCCTCCGCTCCGCGCAGACCGTGGTGGACATGGACGGCCCGCACGCGGTAGCCCAGCTCACGAATCGCGTGCCAGAGGCACGTCGAGTCCGGCCCGCCCGAGACGAGACACGTCACCTCGCCGGAGAGCTCGATCAGGTCGTTCTCCCGGATGTGCGCCTCGATGCGCTCGAGCACGTGCATGGGGAGAGTGTGCCCTGAGGGCCGGCCTGTCCGAAGTTGATCCGCTCGAGCAGGTTCGTTCCGGCCACGATCTGCGCCTTAGCGTCCCCGCTCGACTTCGCGACCGGCGATCCCGACTACGCGGAGCTCGTCGACACCGACAGGAGCGGCCGCCGCCGTACGCGTCGGTCACACGCAACCGCACGGTGAAAGCCGCTTCAGAACCGTCTCTCGGCGAACCGCGGCGCCGCCGCCCACGCGCGTAGCGTCTCTGCCGCCCGCTCGACCGCGGCCGCGTCGAGCTCGTGCGGGGTCGCGTGCGCGACATGGACGATCTGCGCGGCCGGGAAGGCGCCGTCCGCCGCGTCGAGCACGTAGCGAATCGGGAGCGAGTGCGAGACCGCGAGCACCACGTCCTCCTCGCGGGCGAGGAGCGTATCGAGGGCACCCGCGAACCGCTCCGCGGCATGCGCCCGGCTCTCACCCCCACCCGGGCAGAGCGCATCGGGCTCGTTCGCGAACGCCCAGGTGCGGTACTCGGCAAGCGCCCCAGCCTCGAACGAGCCGAAGCCGATCTCGTCCAGTCCCGGGAGGACGAGTCGCGGGACCTCTCGTCCGCCGAGGGCGAGGTCGAGCGTCTCCTGCGTCCTCGCGAGGCGCGACGCGACGCCGAGCCCGACGGGCTCGTGGGCGATCGCCTCACGCAGGGCGAGCGCCTCCTCCAGACCCAGCTCGGACAGCCCTTCGCCGGGCGGGAGGGAGCTCACGCATGCGGCGACGTTCGAGCGGGCGTGCGCGTGTCGGACGAGAACCAGTCGGTTCAAAAGAGGACGCTGCGGTAGTCGAGGACGTGCTCCATCCCGATCGTCTCGTAGAGACGGATCGCCGGTGCGTTCTCGGCTCGCACGAAGAGGCAGACAGCCGGGACTTCGTCGAGCAGACGGACGAGCAAGTCGCGCAGCGCACGCTTGCCGTACCCGAGCCGCCGAGCGGGCGGGTCGACCCACACCTGCTGCAGCTGCACCGCCGCCGGCGTCCACGCGGACGCCTCCGCCTTGAAGAGGATCAGCCCGTCCTCGATCCACACCCACGAGCGGCCCTCCTCGACCTGCACCCGGGTGCGCCAGCGGAAGCCGTTCGCATCGCGTCGCAGCGGATCGACACCGAGCTCCTCCTCGTGAGCCCGCGCACACGCCGGGACGAGCAGGTCGAGGTCTGCCGTGGTTGCGGGCCTGAGACCGGTGCCCGCCTCCGCGGGGGCGCTCGTCATGCGATACACGGGCTGATCCCGGCGGTCCGCGCGGGGGCGGCCGAAGCGCCGTCCGCCTGCGTCCCAGAGCTGGCTCACGGCACCCTGCTCCCCGATCAGCATCCGCGGACCGGCGCGCGAGGCGAGCTCGGCAAACCCCGCGCAGCCGTCTCCCGACGGCACGACGTTCGTACCCAGGTGGCAGAGCGCCCGCAGGGTGCCGTCCTCGCGCTCGAGCGCCGCGAACCGTCCGCTTCCGCGGCGCCCGACGTCCTCGAGGAAGACGCGCTCGATCGGGTCGTCGGCGCAGTACGCCAGCACCTGGTCGATCGACGGCTCCACGAGACGTGCGCGCATCCCGGAAAGCACTCTACGAACTCGTCTCGGACCGAGGCCGTAATCTCCCCCCATGCCAATCCACGTGCGTGCAAACGAGGGCGACTACGCCGAAGCCTGCCTCCTCCCCGGCGACCCCCTGCGGGCGAAGTACATCGCCGAGACCTTCATGGACGAGATCGTCCAGCGGAACTCCGAGCGCGGGATGCTCGGCTTCACGGGAACGTTCGCGGGCAAGCCCGTCTCGGTGCAGTCGAGCGGGATGGGCTGTCCGTCGGCGGCGATCGTGATCGAGGAGCTCGTCCAGCTCGGCGTGAAGAAGCTCATGCGCGTCGGGACCTGCGGCGGCCTCCAGCCGGACCTCTCGATGGGCGACCTGATCGTCGCGCTCTCGGCGACCGCCGCCGACGCGACGGCGACCCACTACGTCGGCGGCGAGCCGCATGCGCCGACGGCCGACTTCGGCCTGGTGCACGAGGCCGTCCACCAGGCAAAGCAGCTCGGCAAGCCGGTGCGCGTCGGCCCGATCGTCTCGAGCGACATCTTCTACAACCCGGACTCGGGGCTCGCCGGGCGCTGGTCGGATCGCGGCATCCTCGCCGTCGAGATGGAGGCGGCGGTCCTCTTCACGCTCGGTGCGTTGCGCAAGATCCAGGCCGGCTGCATGCTGATTGTCTCCGACGTCGTCGTGGAGGGCGAGTTCGTCCGCATCACCGACGAGGAGATGCGAAACGCCGTCGACCAGATGACGGAGCTGGCGCTGGCAACGGTCACCGCCTAGCCCGCCCCGACCGCATGCCTCGGACACGAGCCGTATTTCTGGTCAACCCCGCCTCGGCCAACGGATCGACGGGCCGGCGCTGGCCCGAGC
>JACDBY010000103.1 GCA_013694685.1 Actinomycetota bacterium | reverse complement strand
GCCGAATGGAATGTCGGCGGGTACGAGAACAACGCCGTTCAGCGCGTCCCTGTCCTCGTACGCTGAGACCGTGGATATCCGGCCGTTGCACGCTGGACGGTGAACGCACCCCGTCGCCTCGTGCCGGACTTCCTGCTCTCGCTCGTCCCAATTGCGTTCGTGTACGTCGTGGCGCACTATTTCTCGCTCTTCGTGATCCAGGGCCAGTTCGCGATCCCGCTCCTCTCGGATCCGCTCGGGAAGGGATGGGATCTCCTGGGTACCGCGGACGTCGTCCCCGACCTCGCGGCGATCTCGCCGACCACGACCTGGTACGTCCAGGTGGGGGCTCTCGTCGCGGGCCATGTCGCCGGCCTCGCGCTCGCGCACGACCGGGCGGTTGCGATCTTCCCGGAGCGGAGCAACGCCCTCCGCTCGCAATACGCGATGCTCTCGCTGATGGTGCTCTACACCGTCGGGGGGCTCTGGGTGCTCTCACGAGCTTGATCGCGCATCATCCGAGCGGCCTCGGTCTCGCGGTCGAGCTCGGCGTGCTCGGGGCGCTCGTCCTCGGTTTCGGCGGCCTCTGGGTGCGCGAGCGCCGCCGGCGCCTCGACCGCTCGCGCCGTCTTGCGCGCATGCGGGAGTGAGTCAGCGCGGGCTGACGAACCCCGCGTAGAGAAGCCCCGCGGCCAGGGCAGTGAAGAGCGAGCCGCCACCGGCGCCCAGGCCCGCTGCGGCGCTCCCGACCGCCGCGGCGACGACCCCGGCGATCACGAGCGCATTGCCGAGGGGCCTGCGTCGCATCCCGGCCAACGCGACGCCGACTGCGGCGAGTGTGCCGAGGAGGTTCCCCGCCAGGGCGACGAGACGACCCGGCACGAGTTCGAGGTGCTCCGAGGCGTCCGGTATCTCCATGCCGGTGACGGCCGGTTGGATGGGCATCGCGAGCGCGATCCCGAGCGCGAGACCCGCGTAGACGAGCGCGACCGGCGCGGCGCCCCGAACGGATGCGCGCAGCAGCGAGCCTGCCCCGAGGAGCGCCGCCGTCAGCAGTCCGCCGAACAGGTAGTACACGCGAAAGACGCGGTCGTCCCATCCTGCCGCGGCGCCCCAGGCGAGGGCGCCGGACGCCGCCGCGAAGCAGGCGAGCGAGGCCGCCCAGGCGAGCAGCTCGGGCGCGCGGCGCCACCGGTAGCGGCGTACGAGCTCCGCGGCGAGCCGGAGCGATAGCACAGCCGCCGCGAAGGGCACGAGGACCTCCATGGCGCCCCAATGTACGGCGCGCGCGTACGCTTCCCGCGGTCACCCCGCTCAAAGCGAAAGGTCCGCTTCGTGCTCTCTCGTCGTGTGCTCCCGCTCTGCGCCGCCGCGGTCGTCGCCACGGCCGCGGTCACGACCGCCTTTGCTGCGACACCGCGCGACCATGCCGCCCAGGCGTGGAACGTCCTCCCTCCGGGCCAGGCGGGCGGCGTCGCCTTCACGAGGAACTCGACCGACCAGATCGCCCTCTACGAGGGCCTCACGCGGCTGCGCGACAACGTCACGCAGACCGACCTGCGGCGCTTCTTCAAGCCGGCGACGCTCGGGCTCGCCCGCGGTGACCGGGCGCTCCGGCGCGAGCGACCCCGCAGAGGTGTCACGATCACCCGCGACCGCTGGGGCGTGCCGCACGTCAAGGGCGTCACCGCGACCGATGTCGCGTTCGGGGCCGGCTGGGCGACCGCTGCCGACCGCCAGCTGATCATGGAGCTCCTCCGCGGGCCGGGCCGGATCGCGGCGCTCGACGTCCCGGGCATCGACGCCTTCGCGCTCGCCCTCTCGGGCCGAACGTTCCGGCCGAGCGCGCAGACCGAGGTCGTGCTCGCACGTCAGTTCGACCTTCTTCGGGCTCAGGGGGAGCGCGGCAGGCAGGCCATCCGCATCGTCGACGCCTACGTCGCCGGGATCAACGCGCAGTACCGGAGAGCCGGTCTCCCGCTCGCGCCGTGGACACGCACGGACGTTGTTGCCGTGAGCGGCTTGATCGGCGCGGTCTTCGGCTCCGGTGGCGGCGACGAGGTGCGCAGATCGCAGTTCCTCGATCTCCTACAGCGCAAGCTCGGGCCAGAGCAGGGTCGTCGCGTCTGGGAAGACCTCCGCCAGCGCGACGACCGCGAGGCCAACGTCGCCGTTCCCACTCAGAGCGGGTACGGCGCGCAGCCCTCGACCGAGGTCGGAAACGTCGTCGTCGACGCGCCGGTCACCCCGACGCCACCCGCGCCCGCGACAACCCGCCTCCCCATGTCGAACGCGCTGCTCGTCGGTGCGAGGCGATCGGCGACCGGCAAGCCTCTCTTCGTGGCCGGGCCGCAGGTCGGCCACTACTACCCAGGGATTCTCCTCGAGCTCGACCTCGAGGGCGGCGGCTATCGCGCACGCGGGGCGGCCTTCCCGGGCATCTCGTTCGCCGTGCTGCTCGGACGAGGCATCGATTACGCATGGAGCGCCACCTCGGCGGGCTCGGACATCGTCGACGAGTACGTCGAGACGCTCTGCGGCGACAACGAGACGTCGTACGTCCACCGCGGAGAGTGTCGCGCGATGACGACCTTCGAGGCAGGCACGATCGTGGGCCGGCCCGGCGAGCCGGATCGACCGGTGACCTACCGTGAGACGGTGCACGGGCCTGTGACCGGCTACGCGACGGTCGAGCGACGTCGCGTCGCCGTCTCCACGAAGCGCTCGACCCGCGGTCGCGAGCTCGCCTCGCTCGGTTTTTTCCTCGATCTCTCGCAGAACCGCGTGCGCTCGGCAAAGGGATTTCTGCGCGCCGCCTCGCGGATGGAGCTCGCCTTCAACTGGCTCTACGCCGACTCGAAGGACATTGCCCAGTTCACGAGCGGACGCCTCCCGGTGCGGCCGTCGTCCGTCGACACGGGCCTGCCGACGAAGGGCACGGGCGAGTACGAATGGCAGGGCTTCGCGCCGGCTACCGCCCACGCGCAGGCGATCAACCCGGCGACCGGTTTCATCCTGAACTGGAACAACAGGCCCGCGCGCGGCTTCCCGCCCGCGGACGACGAGTGGACGTGGGGTGCTGTGCAGCGCGTCGATCTCCTCTGGCCCGGGATCCAGCGACGCCCAAAGCACACGCTCGCGACGGTCGTCGGCGCGATGAACGGCGCCGCGATCCAGGATCTCCGCCTCGTGCGCGTCTGGCCGGTCGTGCGCGAGGTGCTCGCGCGCGGCACCGGGACCGCACGAGCGACGGCCGCAGTCGCACGCGTCGACGAGTGGTCTGCCGCGGGGGCGAGCCGCCTCGACGCCGACCTCGACGGCAAGGTCGACGCCGTGGGTGCCGCGATCCTCGACGCCGCGTGGACGAGGCTCGCGAACGCCGTGCTCGCGCCCGTCCTCGACGGAGAAGCGCGGACGGAGCTAGTCCGGCTCGTGCCAAACGACCCCGCGCTCTCGCCAAACGGCTCGAGCGCCTACAGCGGCTGGTGGTCGTATGTCCAGAAGGATCTCCGGGCGCTCCTCGGGCGCGCGGTGACGAGCCCGTACCGAACGCGCTTCTGCGGGGCCGGCCAGCTCGCAGCCTGCGCGGCGTCGCTTTGGATCGCGATCGATCAGGCGGTCGCGGAGCTCGAGACGACGCAGGGCGGCGACCCGGCCGCCTGGCGCGCGGACGCGACAGCGGAACGGATCCGTTTCTCGCCCGGGATCCTGACCCGCACGATGCGCGGCTCCAACAAGCCGACCTTCCAGCAGGCGATCACGTTCGCGACGCACCGGTAGGCGATGGCCCGTCAACCCCAGAAGCTGCTCACGCCAGGCCCGACGTCCGTGCCGCCCGAGGTTCTCCGGGCGCTCGCCGAGCCGGTGCTCCACCACCGCTCGCCGGACTTCGCCGAGGTCTTCACGCTCGCCCAGGAGCGGCTCCGCGAGGTGTTTCGCACCGAGCGGGAGGTGCTCGTGCTCACGTCGTCGGGGACGGGCGCCTTCGAATCGGCGATCGTCAACCTTGTCTCGCCCGGTGAGCGTGTTCTCGCCGTGTCGCACGGCGAGTTCGGCGAGCGGTGGCAGAAGATGGCCGCTGCGCTCGGCTGCGACGTTGCACCGCTGCGCTACGACTGGGGCGGCACGCCCTCACCCGACGATCTTCGTGCCGCCCTCGCCGAGACGGGCGCCTCCACGGTCTTCCTCGTCCACTCGGAGACCTCTACCGGTGTCGTATCCGATCTCGAGCCGCTGCTCGGCGTCTGCGCGGAGCTGAATGTCCTCTCGATCGTCGATGCGGTCTCGAGCCTCGGCGCCGTCCCACTCGAGACCGACGCATGGGGCGCGGACGTGGTCGTGACGGCGTCGCAGAAGGCGCTCATGACGCCACCGGGACTCGCGTTCGTCGCGGTCTCCGAGCGGGCCTGGGAACGATCCGCGACGTCCACGATGCCGCGGTTCTACTGGGACTGGGAGCGCCAGCGACGGGCCCAGGCCACGGGCTCGACACCGTTCACTCCTGCGACTTCGACGGTTGTCGCCCTCGTCGAGGCGCTCGGCCTCGTGCTCGGCGACGGGCTCGAAGCGGCGTTCGCGCGCCATCGGGCGCTCGGGCGCGCGTGTCGGGCGGGTGTGAAGGCGATCGGCCTCGAGCTCTACTCGCCCGATTCGGACACGGCGGCCGTGCTGACGGGCGCGCTGACGCCCGAGGGGGTCGACGCCGTCGCCCTCCGCCTCGCGTTGCGCGACCGGCACGCAATCACGATCGCCGGTGGCCACGGCGAGCTGGTGTCGCGGCTCTTCCGCATCGGCCACATCGGGTACGTGACGATCGAGGACGTGGCGCAGACGCTCACCGCGATCGAGACCGAGCTCGTGGAGGCCGGGGCCGCGCTCGAGATCGGACGCGGGGCGGCCGCCGGGCTCGTAGCGTACGGCGCGGCGACCGCGGTCTGAGACCACGATGCGCGTCCTCGTCCGTGAGCCGATCGCCGATGCAGGCCTCGAGTTCCTGCGCGCGCGTTTCGAGGTCGACGTCGAGGTGGACGCGCCACTCGAGGAGATCATCGCTCGTTACGACGCGATCGTGATCCGCTCCGCCACCAAGCTGACACGAGAGCTCATCGAGCGCGCCGAGCGGCTCAAGGTGATCGGCCGGGCGGGCGTGGGCGTCGACAATGTCGACGTCGATGCAGCGACGCGTCGCGGGATCGTCGTCGCGAATGCGCCCGAGTCGACCGTCGTCTCGGCCGCGGAGCAGACGATCGGGCTGCTCGTCGCGCTCGCGCGGAACATCCCCCAGGCGCACGCCGCGCTCAAGCAAGGCCGCTGGGAGCGGTCTCGCTGGGGCGGGATCGAGCTCGCGGGCAAGACGCTCGGCATCATCGGCTTCGGGCGCATCGGCCAGCAGGTGGCCCGCCGCGCGGTGGGGCTCGGTATGACCGTCGTCGCCTACGACCCGTTCGTAGGTTCCGATCGCTTCAGGGATCTGGGGGTCGAGCAGGTGGAGACCGTCGACGACGTGCTCGCAGCGGCCGACATCGTGACGCTCCACTCACCGCTCACGGACGAGACGCGCTGCCTGATCGACCGCGAGGCCATCGCGCGGATGAAGGACGGTGCACGCCTGGTCAACGCCGCTCGCGGTGCGCTCGTCGACGAGGCGGCGCTCGCGGAGGCGATCACGTCGGGCAAGCTCGCCGGCGCTGCACTCGACGTCTTCTCGAGCGAGCCGTACACCGGCCCGCTCCTCGAGCTCGACCAGATCGTCGTCACACCGCATCTGGCCGCTTCGACCGGCGAGGCGCAGGATCGCGCCGGCGTCATCGTCGCGGAGCAGGTCGCCGCGGCGCTCGAGGGCGGCATCGTCTCCAACGCAGTCAACATCCCCGTCGTCGATCAGGCCGACCTCGAGGTGCTCGGCCCATTCATCCCCCTCGCGTCCCAGCTCGGGCGGATCGCGGTCGCGCTCGCACCCGAGCGGCCTCGTCGCGTCACGCTCGCCGCGCGCGGCCCGCTCTCGGAAACCGACACGCGGCTTCTCATCGCCGCCGCGCTGAACGGGGTCTTCCAGGAACGCGTCGATCAGGTGGTGAACGTCGTCAACGCGCCGCTGATCGCGGCCGAGCGCGGGATCGAGGTCGTCGAGGAGCGGCATCGCGCCTCGCGCGACTACACGAACACCGTCGAGGTCCGCGTCGCCTCGGACGCCGAGGAGGTCACGGTCTCCGGCACGACCATCGGCCCGGAGCCACGGCTCTTCCTCGGAGGCGCGCTGGGGTTCGGGATCGACATCGAGATCGCCCCCCACATGGTGTTCGTGCGGTACGAGGACCGACCGGGAGTGATCGGCATCGTCGGGTCGATGTTCGGCGACGCGGGTGTCAACATCGCGAACATGGCGGTCTCGCGGACGAAGGAAGGTGGAGAGGCGCTCATGGTGTTCTCGATCGACACGCGCGCCACGCCGGAGCTCGTCGACGCGCTTCACTCGATGGGCTTCGTCGACGTCCGCTTCGTCGAGCTCGGATGAGCCGCGGCGGCGGTTTCGTCGTGGCGCAGTTCGTCCTCATGGGCGCGATCCTGCTCGCCGTGCTCGTCCCGCCCGACTGGCCGCCGGGTGGCCGTGAGCTCCGCTGGATCGCCGCAGCGCTGTCGGCCGGCGCGGGGATCGCGATCTGCGTCGCGGCCGGGCGCGTGCTCGGGCGCGGCCTGACGCCGTTTCCGCAGCCCGTCGAGGGAGCGCCCCTCGCCGAGTCGGGCCCGTACGGCGTCGTGCGCCATCCCTTCTACGTGGGCGGGCTCCTCCTCTTCGTGGGCTGGTCGCTCGTCGCGAGGCCCGTCGCGCTCGCGCTCACCGTCTGCCTCGCAATCCTCTGGGGCTTCAAGGCACGGCTGGAGGAGCGGCATCTTCGTAGGGTGTATCCCACCTACGACGCTTACGCCGGGCGCGTCCGCCGGCGCTTCGTCCCTGGGGTGCACTGATGAGCTGGCCGGAGCGGGTGGAGCGCGTGGCCGCGTTCCTGCGGGCAGCAGGTGCCGAGGCGCGCCTCGAGGAGCTGCCGACCGAGACGCGAACCGCCGAGGCCGCGGCCGACGCGGTCGGCTGCACGCTTGGCCAGATCGTGAAGACGCTCGTGCTTGTCGCGGACGACGCACCGGTCGTCGCGCTCGTCCCCGGTGACCGTCGGGCCGACACCGGAAAGATCGCCACGCTCCTCGGCTCGCGACGGGTGGTCGTCGCGGGAGCGCAGAAGGTCGAGGAGTGGACGGGCTTTGCGCCGGGTGCGGTCGCGCCGTTTCCGCTCGAGGGAGTGTCCGCCGTCCTCGTCGACCGTGTGCTCCTCCGCCACGAAGTGGTCTGGGCGGGTGCGGGCTCGGAACGCCACCTCGTCTCGATCGCGCCGGCCGAGCTCGTCCGCCTGACCCGCGGTCGCGTCGAGGATCTCGTGCTCGAGTCTCCATAATCCAGGAACGCGAGGACAAAGCGACCGGGAGGAACCCTCCATGCAGGAGACCGAAAAGATCTGGATGAACGGCGAGCTCGTTGACTGGGCGGACGCCACGGTTCACGTCGGCGTCCACGGTCTCCACTACGGCACGGGTGTCTTCGAGGGCATCCGAGCGTACGAGACCTCGAAAGGCCCGTCGGTGTTCCGGCTCGCCGACCACCTCCAGCGCCTCCACGCGAGCGCGAAGCTGCTCTACATCGACCTGCCGTACTCCGTCGAGGAGCTACGGGCCGGCGTCCACGAGCTCGTGCGGGCGAACGGTCTCCCGTCCTGCTCCATCCGGCCGATCGCGTTCTTCGGCTACGGCTCGCTCGGTGTCCACACGCGCGGGAACCCGGTCGAGACGGTCGTGATGAGCTGGCCGTGGGGCGCCTACCTCGGTGACGACGCGCTCGCGAAGGGGATCACCGCGAAGAT
>JACDBY010000091.1 GCA_013694685.1 Actinomycetota bacterium | reverse complement strand
CCGAACCTCCAGGATCACGTCAGCCTCGTCTTCTTCCTCGCCTTCCTCCTCTTCTCGTGGACGACGGCCTCGATCATGTCGGGCGCTGTGATCGAGCGGATTCGCCTGTCGGCATTCCTCCTCCTCGCGGTGATGCTCGGCTCGGTCGTCTGGATCCTCGATGCCGCGTGGGGCTGGAGCTCCGGTGGCTGGCTCACGACGCGCTTCGGCTTTCACGACGCGATCGCCTCCGGCGTCGTGCACGGCGTCGCCGGAGCCTTCACGCTCGGCGTTCTGCTCAATCTCGGGCCGCGGATCGGGAAGTACGACATCGCCGGCCGCGCGCGCTCCTTCAGACCCCACAACACGCACATGACGCTGATGGGGCTCATGCTCATCTTCACCGGGTTCTACGGGTTCTATGCGGCGTGCCTGGTGATCCAGTCGACGGCGTTCCCGGGCTGGCTGAACATCTATCTCTCGCCGACGACGCTCGGCACGATCGCGATGGTGATCACCTTCGGCTTCGCGGGCGGGTTCACCGGTGGCTGGTTTGCGAGCAAGGGCGATCCCTTCTGGACGCTCTCCGGTGGTCTCGCCGGCGTCATCGCGGTGTCCGCCGGCGCCGACGTCTACCACCCTTCGCTCGCCTACCTCCTTGCCTTCTCCGGCGCCATGCTCGCCGTCTGGGCCGGCACCTACATCGAGCAGAAGCTGCGAATCGACGACGCGGTGGGCGCTGTTGCCGTGCACGGCGTCTGCGGGTTCTATGGCGTCTTTCTCGTCGGGATCTTCGCCGGCGGCTACCCGACCGGCATCAACAACATCGAGAGCTCCATGGGCGGGCAACTCGTCGGGATGCTCACGTTCATCCCGCTCGGCTTCCTGCCGGGCTACGCGATGAGCTGGGTGCTGAAGAAGGCGAACCTGCTGCGCGTCTCCCCCGAGGTGGAGCTCGAGGGTCTCGATCTGGCGGAGTTCCAGCGCGACTTCTATCCGGAGTTCGAGCGTGTGCCCGAGGTGATCGTCGGCCCGGACGGCGAGGAGCTCGAGGCCGCACCAATCCTGATCGGGGAGTACCGTAAGCTGACGGTCGGCAGTGCCTCGGCCGGCAGACCTGCGACCCGGGTCGACGCCTAGAAAGGGGTTGGATCGTGTTCGACGCCTTCCCATTCGACGAGTGGAGCGAGGAGATCACGACGTTCTGGACGTTCGGGGTCGAGGGCGACACCGGCACAATCGTCATGACGATCCTGGGCGTGCTCCTGATGATCGGGTCGCTGATCCAGTTCGTGCGGCTCGAGTCGCGCAAGCTCGACGCACAGACGCGTGCGCTTCGGCAAGCGCTGGCCGCGACCGAGGACGGAACGCCGGTCACCGTCACGGTCACCACCATCACGACCGAGTAGGGGGCCTCATGGCAGAGAAACAGATCGACTTCCCGGAGCTCCAGAAGGAGGACAAGCGCATCGCGCCTTTCATGGTCGGCGTGAGCCTCGTCTTCGTCGTGATCGTCGTCGTGCTGCTGCTGGCCGGCGTCGACGGCCCGTTCATCGGTCCGTGGGGCTAGCGGTCGGACTGACGCTGTGGCAACGCTGTACCTGCACTGCGCGATCTGCGGCCGCAAGCAGGCCGGTGGGCTCCTCTCCGCCGCCGCCTGGGGACAGGCGCCCCTTTCGGTCGGAGCGGCCCTCGACCACCCAGCGATGAGCGACTCGTCCGTTCGCGCCTGCCCGACCTGTATCGAGCGAGACGCCGACTGGGTCACGACGGCGCGCGTCGCCCTCGGTGCCGGATAACAGATCAGCACCGGATGTCCAACTTTGGTTGGACGCCAGCTGGAACGCGGTGGATCAGAACAGCCCCACGGTCTGCCCGGCGGCGTCGATGTCGATCGCGAAGGCGGCCGGCGTCTTGCCGAGCCCGGGCATCGTCTGCATGTCGCCGCAGAGCGCGACGATCCACCCGGCACCGGTGTAGGGCCGCAGGTCTCGCACCGTGACCGTGAATCCCGTCGGCGCGTTCAGGAGCGAGGCGTCGTGCGAGAGTGAGAGGTGCGTCTTCGCCATGCAGATCGGGAGGTGACCGAGGCCCGCTGCCTCGAACGCCTCTGCCTTGCTCTTCGCGGTCTTGAGCAGGAAGACATCGTCGGCGCCGTACACCGACGTCGCGATCGCGCGGATCTTCTCCTCGATCGGAGCGTCGTCCGCGTACGCGAAGCGGAACTCGTTCGGCTCGTCGGCTGCCGCGATGACGGCCTCGGCGAGCGCCGTCGCGCCCTGGCCCCCGTGCTCGAACGCCGTGTTGACCTCGGCCGCGTAGGCGCCGTGCTCCAGCGCGAGACGGCGGACGAGCTCGAGCTCCTCGGGCGTGTCGCTCGGGAACTTGTTCACCCCGACCACCGCGTTGAGGCCGAAGTGCCTGATGATCCCGATATGGCGGGCGAGGTTCGCCGCTCCGTTCTCGATCTCCGCTGCGCCCCCGTCGACGTTCCCGCCGTGGTGCTTCAGGGCTCTGACCGTCGCGACGAGCACGACGGCGCTCGGGCGCAGCCCGCCGATCCGGCAGGTGATGTCGAAGAACTTCTCCATTCCCATGTCCGAGGCGAAGCCGGACTCGGTGACGAGGTACTCGCCGAGCTTGAGCCCGACGCGGTCGGCGACGAGCGAGTTGTTGCCGTGGGCGATGTTCGCGAACGGCCCACAGTGGATGAAGGCCGGCTGGCCCTCGAGGGTCTGGACGAGGTTCGGCTTGATCGCATCCTTGAGGAGCACCGCCATCGACCCGGCGGCGCAGAGCTCCTCCGCCGTCACGGGCTCACCCTCGAAGGTCGAGCCGACGGTGATCCGTCCCAGCCGCTCCCTGAGGTCTCCGAGGTCGCGCGCGACCGCGACGAGCCCCATGACCTCGCTCGCGGCGGTGATGTCGAACCCGGTCTGGCGCGGATAGCCGTTGACGCGGCCGCCGAGACCCGTGGCGATGTCGCGCAGCGAGCGGTCGTTCATGTCCATGCACCGGCGCCAGGAGATCGAGAGCGGATCGAGCCCCAGCGCGTTTCCGTGGAGGAGATGCGCGTCGATCAGGGCCGAGAGCAGGTTGTTGGCGGCCGTGATCGCATGCAGGTCGCCGGTGAAGTGCAGGTTGAGATCCTCCATCGGCACGACCTGGGCGTAGCCTCCGCCCGCCGCTCCGCCTTTCACCCCGAAGACCGGGCCGAGCGAGGCCTCGCGGAGGGCGAGCACGGGACGTCGCCCGAGCGCTCCGAGGCCCTGCGTGAGCGAGACGGATGTCGTCGTCTTGCCCTCACCGGCGGGCGTCGGCGTGATCGCCGTGACGTTGATCAGCTTCGCGTCCGGCCTGTCGGCCAACCGGTCGAGAAGCGAGAGGTCGACCTTGGCCTTGTACCTGCCGTACGGCTCGAGCTCGTCGGTCTCGATCCCCGCGTCGGCGGCGACCTCGGCGATGGGTCGAAGCGTGGCGGCCTGGGCGATCTCGAGGCTCGAGAGCATGTTGTGATTCATCCGTCCTTTCTAGGTCGATGCGACCGCGACAGCGGGCGACTGGGGTCTGTCCCCGCGGAGATCGAGCGGCAGGACGTCACACCTACGGATTCCCGCTTGGCGAACACGCATCAATGGCTGACTGCGGCCGCGGCGAGCTCGGAGACGAGCGTGTCGGTGTAGAAGCGCTCGAGCTTGAACGGCTCGATCAGCGCCGGCGTCTTGCCCGTGGCGATCAGCTCCGCGAGCGTGACACCCGTGATGGGCGCCGCCTTGAAGCCGTAGGTGCCCCAGCCGCAGTCGACGAGGAAGCCCTCGACCTCGGTGACGCCCATGATCGGGCTGTAGTCGGGGCTCATGTCGCAGAGTCCCGTCCAGTGGCGCAGGATCCGCGTCGAGTGCAGCTGCGGGAAGAGCTCGAGCACGTGACGCGACGCGTACTCGAGGAACGGAAAGGTTCCCTTGTTCGAGTAGGTCGGATACGGCTCCACCTCGGCCCCGATCAGGAACTCGCCCCGGTCGGTCTGCGAGAGATAGATGTGCATCTGCGCCGAGACGATGATCTTGTCGAGGAACGGCTTGA
>JACDBY010000090.1 GCA_013694685.1 Actinomycetota bacterium | reverse complement strand
CGATCGCCTGACCGTAGAGCCTGCTCTCGAACTCGTAGTCGGGGAACCAGCCCCCGGTCCACGGGTTCTTCTTATAGTCCTTGAACCAGGTCGAAGCGCCGGTCGCGTTGAGGATCTGCGGAACCTTACGCTGGTTCACGTACGGCCTGATCGCCTCGTTGTGCTCGGTCCCGAGCTGTCCGACGATCGCGAACACCTTGTCCTGCTCTACGAGACGACGCGCTTGCTGCACCGTCTGAGCCGGGTTGTACCCGTCGTCGTAGATGTTGAACACGATCTGACGGCCGTAGACCCCGCGCTTGCCGTCGACCCCTCTGCGCGCGTTGGTGTAGGCGAAGTACGCCTTCATGGCCGTCGAAATCGTCGCGTACTGCGACGCGAAGCCGGTCAGCGGGAAGCTGCCGCCGATCGTGATCGTCCGGGCGGTGATGCCCGTCTCCGACGCGGCAGACGTGGCGCTCGACGCCGTGACACCGAGCACCCCCACGAGCGCCGCAGCCAAGAGCACGACTTTCCTCATGCGAGCTCCTTCGGGAATGGTGCGATTGGACGGCGACTGTACCCCTTGCCGCCGGCGACTTGCCACCTGCTGAGACGGCGACGTGCGGGGCTCGGTTAGCTCGAGTCGAGCCGGAGCTCGGCGGCAAGCCGCTCGGCCTCGTCGAGCTCCTCGGAGAGCGCGTCGATCCCGCTCGCCCAGATCGCGGGATCCGTGAGGTCTAGACCGACGACCTCGGCGAGCTCCTCGGGTGAGCGAGAGCCGCCGGCGCGTAGGAGGTCAAGATACGGCTCGACCATCGCGTCACCCTCCTGCACGTACCTGCGGTAGATCGCGAGGGAGAAGAGGTAGCCGTACGCGTAGGCGTAGACGTACCCGGGCGATCCCGTGAAATGGGGGATGTAGCTCCACCAGGTGTCGTAGCCGTCCGTCCCGACCGAGTCGCCGAAGAGCGCGTTCTGCGCCTCGAGCCAGAGCTCGGCGATGCGCTCGGAGGCGATCTCGCCGTGCTCACGGCGCTCCGTATGGGTCGCGTGCTCGAACCGGTTCATCGCGATCTGGCGGAACGTCGTCGCGATCGCGTCCTCGATCCGCCCGGTCAGCAGGTCGAGGCGCCGACGGGGATCGTCCTCGTCGGCGAGCAGCCGCTGGAAGGTGAGCGCCTCGCCGAAGACCGACGCGGTCTCGGCCGTCGTCAGCGGCGTCGAGGAGTTGAAGAGCCCGAGCGGCTGTGAGAGGACGCCGTGGACGCCGTGACCGAGCTCGTGCGCGAGCGTGAGGATCGAGCGGCGGTCACCCGTGTAGTTCATGAGGATGTACGGGTGGACACCGGGCACGGTCGTCGCGCAGAAGGCGCCCGTGCGCTTGTCTGGTCGCACCGGCGCGTCGATCCAGTCGTCGTCGAAGAAGCGCGAGACGATCGCGCCGGTCTCGTCCGAGAAATCGGAGTACGCCTCCACGACGATCCCCTGGGCCTCGTCCCACGAAGCCTTCTCGCCGTCGTCGGAGGCCGGCGCGAACCGGTCGTAGTGGTCGAGCCGTTCGAGTCCGAGAAGCTTCGCCTTGAGCCGGTAGTAGCGCTGGGCCACCTCGTAGCGGGAGGTCGTCGCCTCGACGAGCGCCTGGACGGCCTCGTCGGTCGACTCGTTCGAGAGGTTGCGCGACGAGATCCAGCTCGGGTAGCCACGCAGGCGGTCGTCGATCGACTTGTCCTGGAGGATCGTGTTGAAGACGTAGGTTCGCGTCCGCAGACCCGGGCCGAGCGCCTCGGTGATCGCCTCGGCGGCTGCGCGCCTGACGTCGCGCTCGTGCTCGTAGAGCCGCGACATCGCGGTCTCGAGCGAATGCTCCTCGCCGTCGAGTGAGACGCGGAGGGCGCCGAGCTGCTCCTCGTAGAGCCGCGACCAGGCGGAGACGCCGGAGACCGTCTTCTCGGTGACGATCTTCTCCTCCGGCTCGGAGAGGAGATACGGACGGAACTTCCGCAGCGAGCGGAGGTGGCGGCGCCACTCGTCGAGCGCCGGATCCGCGAGGAGCGTCTCGGCCTGCTCGTCCTCGACCGCGGCCCATTCGAGCGGGAAGAAGAGGAGCTGCGTCTCGAGCGCCGCGGCCTTCTCGCCGAGCCGGGCGACGAGCGCCCCGCGGGTGGGATCGGCCATGTTCGTTGCGAAGACGAGGTGCGCGTAGGTCAGCGGCCGCACAACCGACGCCTCGATGCGCTCGTGCTCGGCGACCGCCTCCGCCAGCGCGGCGGCGTCGAGATCTGCGACCTTGCCGTGATGGCGCTCCCGGAATGCGGCGGCGGCGGTCTCGGCCTGCGCAACGTCGGCGTCGATCGCGGGATCGTCGATTCCCTGGAAGAGATCGCCTAGGTCCCAGCTGACCTCTTCCGCCCCGGTGACCTCGGTGGTCGCCATCCCGCGGGAGCCTAGCCGCGGAGCTCGTCGGGTTGCGTCACCGGCGCGCGACAGGCGAATCGCTCGCACACGTAGACCGCCGACTGTCCGTCGACGAGCCCCTTTCCGGCCAGTAGCGGCACCTCCTCCGAAGGTCCGATCGCGATCACGCTCGCAGGGTCGAAGCCGGCGAGCGCGGCCCGCGCGACCTTCGAGCGCGGGTCACCGACGATCGCGAGCTCGCGCGGCGGCGAGAGGTGGAGGTCGAGCGCACAGAGCGCCCAGGCGACGTGCCGCGGCATGCGCTCCATGGCAGGCCCGAGCAGTGCGAGGACGCCCACGCCCCGCTCGACCAGCGCATCGTCACCCCAGATCCGCCCGAGCCGCACGAGGACGGAGGCGATCATCGAGTTGCCGGACGGTGTCGGCTCGTCGTCGAGCTCCTTCGAGCGGGTCGCGAGCGCCTCGCCGTCCCGGGGCGCGAGGAAGAAGCCGCTGTGCTCTTCGTCCGCGAACAGGTCGATCGCCACGTCGGCGATCCGCCGCGCCTCGAGTAGCCACCGCAGATCGCCCGTCGCGACGTGGAGCTCGAGGAGGCCGTGCGCGACGTTCGCGTGGTCGTCGAGGTAGCCGGCGCCGCTCACGCGACCGTCGCGAATGCTCCGGACCACGCGCCCGTCGTCACCGCGGAGGTCCGCGAGGAGGAACGCGCCGAGCCGGGTCGCCGCGTCGAGCCAGTCCTCGCGATCGAGCCTCCGCGCCGCTTCCGCGAGGGCGGCCAGCGCGAGGCCGTTCCACGACGCGATCGCCTTGTCGTCGCGAAAGGGCTGCTTTCGGCTCGCGCGGAGCGTGAGAAGGCGGGCCTTCGTCTCGTCGTCGAGCGTTCCGCGGACGATCCGGCGACCGTGCTCGAACGGCGAGAGGAGCACCGGGTCGAGCCCGAGCCCCTCCCACTCGTCGCTCGTCCAGGTGTACGTGAAGCCCTCGACGCCTTCGGTGTCGGCATCTTGCGCCGACGCGAGCCCGCCACTCTCGAGCTGCATCTCCCGCAGCAGGTATCCCAGCGTCTCCTCGACGATCTTCCGGTAGCGCTCCTCACCGGTGACCACCCACGCGTGGAGGTACGCGGAGGCGAGAAGCGCGTTGTCGTACAGCATCTTCTCGAAGTGGGGCACGAGCCACCGCGCGTCGACCGAGTAGCGGTGGAAACCGCCACCGACGATGTCGTACAGACCGCCGGCAGCCATCCCGTCGAGCGTCCCGCGGACGATCGCGAGGGCATCGTCGCCACCCCGGCGCAGCAGGAACTCGACGGCCGAGGCCGGCGGGAACTTGGGCGCCGAGCCAAAGCCGCCGAAAGCGGGCTCGTACGCCTCTCGCAGCCGGCCGACCGCGTCGTCGAGAACCGCCGGCGAGAGTGTGCCTTCCGCCGCTTCGAGCCGCGCAGCGCGTCCGAGCGCCTCGACCAGGCGGGTCGCCTGCGCCTCGAGCTCGTCGCGTCGCTCCCGCCACGCCGTCGCAATCGCCTCGAGCAGCTGCCGGAAGCTCGGGATCCCGTGGCGCGGCTCGGGCGGGAAGTACGTGCCGGCGTAGAACGGCTGCCCCTCCGGCGTCATGAAGACGGTCGTGGGCCAGCCGCCCTGGCCGGTCATCGTGACGCACGCATCCATCGTCAGCGCGTCGACATCGGGACGTTCCTCGCGGTCGACTTTGACGTTGACGAAAAGCTCGTTCATCAAGGCGGCTGTTGTCCGATCGGAGAACGACTCGTGCTCCATCACGTGACACCAGTGGCACGAGCTGTAGCCGACCGAGACGAGGAGCGGCCGATCGTCCGCTCGTGCGCGAGCGAATGCCTCCGCACCCCACGGGTACCAGTCGACGGGGTTCTCGGCGTGCTGCAGGAGGTACGGGCTCGAGGTCTCGGCGAGGCGGTTCACGAGGGCGAACGGTACGTCGCCTGACCGGCCGACAGATGCCGTATCGTCGCGCGCATGAGACGAATACCGTTGTGGATGGTGCTGGCCGGCGGCGCGATCGTCGTCGTCGGCGTGCTGATCCAGGCGTTCACGATCGCGGCGTACGTACGTGGCGCGGGCGAGGGTGCGCTCGACGCGCACGGCGGGTTCTCGCTCCTCGTGCACATCGGGGAGCTCCTGATCGTGATCGGCGCGATCTGGGCGTGGTGGGGCAACTGGAACATGGTCGGCCTGGCCGTCGCGTTCCTCGTCCTCGCCTTCGCGCAACTCGCGTTCCTGGGCGACACGGACGAGCAGGGCGGCTGGATCAACGGCCTGCACGGCTTCCTCGCCCTGATCATCCTGCTTTCGGGTGCGTGGTACTTCACCCGGGCGCGGCGTGAGCTCGGGCTCGGCGAGAGCCGCACAGTCCGAACCTAGGTCGAACCGGCGTCGGTGGGGGCGCTCGGCGCGCCTCCGCTCCGCCGACGGTTGCGCAGGTGCCGGACGAGCTCGATCCCACCCGCGATCGCGATGGCGATCACGAAGGCGAGCACGAGACCCTTCCACGGCTGCTCCTCGAACGTCTTGCCTCCGAAGTAGCCGAGACACCCGGTGTAGCTGCCCCAGATGAGGCCCGCCAGGATGTCCGCCGGGAGGAAGCGCCGGTAGGGGAACGCCTTGATGTAGCCCGCGGCGAACGTGGTCGCCGTGCGACCGCCCGGAATGAACCGCGCGATCACGATCAGGTAGGTACCGCGCTCCTCCAACTGGTGCTCGGCCCAGAGGAACGCCTTGCGGCTCCGCTCGCCCTTGAAGACGTTCTTCACGGTGCGCTCGCCGAGCCAGCTTCCGAGACCGTAGGAGATGTTGTCGCCGAGGATGGCGCCCGCCGAGGCAGCGGCGATCACGAAGAGGAGCGTGAGGTCGCCCGAGCCGGCGAGCACACCGCCCGTGATCGCCACGGTCTCGCTGGGGACGACCGGAAAGAAGGCGTCGAGTGCGGAGACGAGGAAGATGACGGCGTACGACCAGTCCGAGGAGACCCACTCCTCGAACTGCTCGAAGAGCGCGACGACGTCGGGGAGGTAGACGACGAATCCCGGCACGAGCCCATCCTCGCAGAGGCGGGTCGCCCGCCGGTGAGCGGAGCGCGCGACGATGATGCGCGGTATGCCGCGTCTTCCGCTCGAGGGTGCTCGCGTGCTCGACGTGACGACGTCGATCGCGGGGCCGTACTGCGCCCAGATCCTCGCGGCGCTCGGTGCCGACGTGATCAAGGTCGAGCGACCCGATACCGGCGACGACGGGCGCGCCTGGGGCCCTCCCTTCTGGGAAGGCGAGGGCACGATGTTCCTCTCCGCGAACGCGGGCAAGCGCTCGTTGGCCATCGGTCTGCGCGATCCTCGCGGCCGCGACGTGCTCCTCCGGCTCGCGGATCGCAGCGACGTCTTTCTGCAGAGCCTGCGTCCGGGGCTCGCCGACCAGCTCGGGCTCGGTGCCGACGTTCTCCGGGAGCGGAACCCACGTCTCGTGTACTGCGCCGTCGGTGCGTACGGGGCGACGGGACCCCTCGCCCACGAGCCCGGGTACGACGCGCTCATGCAGGCCGCCGGGGGTCTCATCTCGATCACCGGTGCGCCGGGTGAGCCGGGTGCGCGGGTCGGCTCGTCGCTGATCGACCAGGGCACCGGGACGTGGGCAGCGCTGGGGGTGCTCGCCGCCCTTCTCGAGCGTGAGCGCACGGGGGAGGGATCCGTCGTCGACGTCTCGCTCTACGAGACCGCGATCGGCTACGTCGGCTATCACCTCGCCGGCTACCTCGCGGATGGAACCGTGCCCTCGGGTGACGGCACGCGCTTTCCGATGGTCGCGCCCTACCAGGTCTTCTCGACGAGCGACGGCAAGCTGATGATCGCCGGCGGGAACGACCGGATCTACCGATCGCTCTGCGCGGTGCTCGGTGTACCGGAGCTCGTTGACGACCCGCGCTTCCGGACGAACGCCGACCGCGTCGCGAACCGCGACGAGCTCGCCGCGCTCCTCGAGGAGCGACTTCGGCTCGAGACGAGCGCAGCCTGGCAGGCCCGCCTGAGTGAGGCCGGCGTTCCGGCAGCGTCCGTCGCGACGATCCGCGACGTGGCCGAGTCCCCGCAGACCGCCGCGCTCGGGATGCTCCAGCCGCTCGACCACCCGCGGATCGAGGGACTGACCCTGACGGCCCTACCGCTCTCGTTCGACCGCGAGCGCGCCGTCCACCGGAAGGCACCGCCGGATGTCGGCGAGCACTCGGCCGAGATCCTGCGCGAGGCCGGTTATACGGACGAGGAAATCGCCGTGCTCACGGCTGCTGGTGTCACGCGTAGCTAGCCCTGTGCCTGACCGCGAGCAGCCCTGCGCGCCGCGATCTCGATCCGGATCCGCTCCTCGTGTCGGCGAAGCTCCTTGATGCGGGCCTCCCGCGCCTCCCACCAGGCGCGCCATTCCTCAGGAGTCATCCTCTTCCTCTTCATCGTCTCCTTCCTCTACTCGTAGGGCGGCAAGAATTCTCCGCGTATCGACGGAGATGTCGGCCAACGCTCCCAGCATCAACATCACCTCCTCGCGATAGATCCCGGTCTCCTCGTCCACGAGTACAGGGTGCCACGGCATCCAAAGAAGCGCCAGATGTCCATTCCAGCCCTAGATGGCGCGGCGCGCAAGCGCGCGTTACTCGTAGTGCAGCGCTTCGAGCGGGTTGAGCCTCGCGGCTCGCCGCGCAGGGAAGATCGCCGCGAGGATCCCGACGAGGATCGCAGCGATGGCGAAAACGATCACCTGGGTCGTGGGGAACGTGAACTCGATGAAGTCGACCCGCGCGATCAGGAGCGCCGCGAGGACGATGCCGAGCACGATCCCGATCGCGGCGCCGATCAGCGAGGTGATGACGCTCTCGTGGCGGATCATCCGGCGGACCTGCCTGCGGGTCATCCCGATCGCTCGGAGCATCCCGATCTCGCGGGTCCGCTCGAAGACGGTCAGCACGAGCGTGTTCACGATCCCGAAGAGGCTCACCACGATCGAGAGCGCGAGCAGGACGTAGAGGATGTTGAGAATCGAGCTCAGACCGGCGATCTGGTTGTCGATGAACGTCTCGCGATCCTGCGCCTTGGCGTTCGGGAAGTCCACGAGCGCGTCGTCGAGGATCGTCTGGTTGCCGTCCGATGCGCCGCCCGAGACCTTGACGAACGAGTAGAGGTTCTTCGGTCGCGGCACTTCTGCGTCCCAGGTCGCCGCGGACATCGTCACCGTGCCGAACGGCGACCCGCCGCTCGGCGGATCGAAGATTCCCCGGATTCGGAACGTCCGCGTCACCCCGCTCGGAAACGTGATCTCGATCGGCGAGCCGAGTCGGAGGTCGTGGTCTCCCGCGTACCCGTCGTCCACGAACGCGCCATCCTCGCCGAGCGTTGCAAGCACCTCCTGCGAGCCCTGCACCCAGTCCATCGAGATGACCTCGCGCACACCGGGGTCGACGGCGGTCGCGAACTCGGCGTCGCCGAACACGCGAACCTCCCCGGTGCGCACGTTGCCTACCGCAGTGACCCCGGACGCCTGGGCCGCAGCCTCGGCAGCGGCGGTCGGGATCGGCGAGAAGTTGTTCTGGGCGGTGATCGCGTAGTCGCCGGTGAAGAGGTCGTTCACGGCGCCCTTGAACGAGTTGACGATGCCGGCGGCCAGCGTCGCGACGAGCGTCACGAGCGCGAGACCGATCATGAGGGCCGCCGCGGTGGAAGCCGTGCGCTGCGGGTTCCGCTGCGCGTTGTCGCGCGCAAGCGAGCCGGCGGTACCGCCGATACGCGTCGCGGGCCAGCCGAGCAGGCGGGCGAGCGGCCGGACGAGGCGCGACGAGAAGAGCGCTACGCCGAGGAAGATCAGCAGCGCGCCGAGACCCATCCAGACGAGGATCTGCGTCGTTCCGAGGTCCGGGCCGAAGAGACCGTAGAGGAGCGAGGCGAAGCCGGCGACCGCGGTGAGAGCGGCACCGAGGCCCCGGAGCCGTGCGAAGCGTGTCTCCGGGATCGTTGCTCCCTCGCGGACGGCTGCGATCGGTGGCACGCGGGTCGCGCGAAACGCGGGACGCAGGCTTGCGAGGAGCGTGACGACGACCCCGGCGAGGAGGGCCACGACGACCGTGCGCGTCTGGAAGAGGAGGCCGGTATTCGGGAGCGTGAAGCCGACTATGTCGAACAGCGCGAAGAGGCCCTTCGCGAGCAGCAGCCCGAGGAAGAGCCCGATCACGGAGGCGACGACACCGACCACGAGCGACTCGAGGATCACCGACGTCAGCACCTGGCGACGCGAGGCGCCGAGGGTGCGCAACGTCGCGAACTCGCGCATCCGCTGGGCGATCGTGATCGAGAGAGAGTTGGCGATCACGAACGACCCGACGAAGAGCGCGATCCCGCCGAACGCGAGCAGGAAGCCGCGCAGGAACGTGATGAACTCGTTGGTCTCGGAGGCGTCCTCCTCCGCCTGTGCTGCGCCCGTGACGGCCTGCGCGCCCTCGGGCAGGATCGGGTTGATCTCGGCGAGGAGCGCCTGCGTCGAGACACCCGGGTCTCCCGCGATCGCGATCTCGTCGAGGCGTCCTTCCTTCTCGAACAGCCGTTGCGCCGTCGCCAGCTCGAACCCGGCGAGCGTCGCGCCACCGATCGAGAGATCGGAGCCGAACTCGACGATTCCCGAGATCCGGAGCTGCGAGACGGGGCCTTCGACCTGCACGCCGATCCGGTCGCCGATCGCGAAGTCCTTCTTGTCCGCGACCCCCGAGTCGATCACCACCTCGTCCGGGCCAGGCCATGCCCCTTCCACGAGACGCAGCGGATTGAACGTCGACTCGCCTGCCGGGATCGCAAACCCGAGGTTCGGAGCGCCGCCGAAGACGATCGCCTTGCCGTCCTTGCCGATCAACGACGTCGACTCGCTGTCGACGCTGCCCTCGGCCTGCTCGACACCGTCCAGCCCGCGGATCTCGTCGAGGAGCGCCTCGTCGAGCGTCGGCTCGGTGACGCCGCTCCCTTCGCTCAGATCGAACGCCGACTTGCCGGTGACGACGACGTCCGAGCCCTGGCGCACATCGGTGAAGATCTGATCGAAGGCGCTGTCGATCGAGTCCGTGAGGACGTAGGTGCCGCTGATCATCGCGACCCCGAGCACGATCGCGAGCGCCGTCAGCGCGGTCCTCAACTTCCGTGTCAGCAGGCCTTTGATAGCAAACTTGGTCATCGTCTACTCGGGTTTCCCCGCGCTCTTACTCGTAGTGGAGCGCCTCGAGCGGATTCAGCTTGGCCGCCCGCCGCGCAGGGGTGATCGCCGCAAGCAGTCCCACGATCACCGAGAGCACGACGAGGACGACGAGCTGCGTCGTCGGCACCGAGAACCGCACGTCGAATTCGCCGAGCGCGCGCGTCACGAGCACGGCCAGGAAGATGCCGAGCGGCAGCCCGAGCGCGGCCCCGATCAGCGCCGTGATGACGCTCTCGTGACGGATCATCCGCCGCGCCTGGCGACGTGTCATCCCCACGGCGCGCAGCATCCCGAGCTCGCGCGTGCGCTCGAACACCGAGAGTACGAGGGTGTTGACCATCCCGAAGAGGCTGATGATCACCGAGAGCGCGAGCAGGACGTACAACATCACGAGGAACTGGTCGAACTCGGCGTCCTCCTTGTCGATCCACTCCTGGCGCGTCTGCACCTTCGCGTCGGGGTAACCGGCGGTGGCACGTTCGAGCTCGTCGCGGGCGGCCTCCCCCGGGTCGCCGGGGACGTTGACGAACGTGTACTGGTTGCGCGGCCGCTCGACGAGCTCGTCGAAGGCGCCGATCGTGATGCTCGCGGCGCCGAGCAGGGGATAGAACGGCGGTGGCTTGTAGATTCCCGCGATCTCGGCCTCCAGCGACGTCGAGGTGCCGGTCTGGATCGTCACCCGCTGACCGACCGCGAGGTCGTGGTCCTCGGCGAAGTTCTCGCCGACGATCATGCCGTCGCGTCCCATCGAGGCGAGCGTCGCGTCGGAGCCCTCGACCCAGTCGAACGAGTACCCCTCCGTGATCCGATTGGGGTCGATCCCCGTCAGGTACCCGCCGTGCCCCGCGATCTCGGCGATCTCCGAGCGGACGTGGGTGACGACGTCGGTGCCCTCCGCGCCGGCGGCGGCGTCGCCTGCACCGGCGACGAACGGGGTGTATCCGTCCTGTGAGGTGATGATGAAGTCGGCGGCGATCTGATCCTCGATCGCCTCGCGATTCGACGCCTTCATGCCGTTCGCGAGCGTGGCGACGAAAGCGACGAGAGCGACGCCGATCATGAGCGCCGCGGCAGTCGCCGCGGTGCGCCCCGGGTTGCGAATCGCGTTACGCCGCGCGAGCGCACCCGGCGCACCGCCGATCGCGCGGGCCGGGAGACCCACGACCGCCGCGAGCGGCCGCACGAGCTTCGAGGAGATCATCGCGACGCCAACGAAGAGGAGCAGCACGCCGCCCGCGATCGAGAGCAGCCGCTGGGCGGTGCCCACGTCGTCGGCGAACATCGAATAGCCGAGCAGGAGGAGTGCGACCGCGATCAGGACGAGCGCGATGTAGGGCGTGAAGCGCGCACTGCGACCCTTCGGCAGCTCCGCGCCCTCGCGCACGGCGGCGATCGGCGGCACGCGGGTGGCGCGGATCGCCGGAAAGAGGCCGGCGATCACGGTGATGAGGGTGCCGACGAGCAGCGACACGACGACTGTCCGGGTTGCGAAGACGGTCTCCGAGACCGGGAGGCCGAGGCCGAGCGCGCGGAAGAGCGCCTCGAGTCCCTTCGCCAGCGCCAGTCCGAGGACGAGCCCGATCAGAGAAGCGAGGAAGCCGATCACGAACGCCTCGAGCAGCACCGACCGCAGTACCTGCCGCCGTGACGCGCCGAGCGTCCGCAGCGTCGCGAACTCGCGCGTCCGCTGCGCGACGGTGATCGAGAGCGTGTTGAAGATGACGAACGACCCCACGAGGAGCGCGATTCCGGCGAAAGCCAGCAGGAAGTAGCGAATGAAGGTCGTGAAGGTGGCAATGTCGTCCTGGTCGTTCTGTGCCTCCTCCGCACCCGTCTTCACCTGCGCGTCCTTGGGGAGCAGCGGCTGGATCGCGCCGATTAGCTGCTCGGGCGTGGTTCCCTCCGTCCCCGCGATCGAGATGGCGTCGAACTTCCCTGCGCGGTCGAAGAGCGCCTGCGCGGTCGAGACGTCGAAGATCGCGAAGGTGGCGGTCCCGAGCGACTTGACGTCGCCGTACTGGGCGATCCCGACGACCTCGAAGTCCTGCTTCGGCCGGAGCGTCGAGATCTCGATCGACTCGCCCACGACGAAGTCCTCGCGATCGGCCGTACCGGCGTCGACGACGACCTCGCCGTCACCCGACGGCCAGCGGCCCTCGAGGAGATTGAGGGGATTGAAGCGGGAGAGCTCGGGCGCGGTGTCGAGGCCGAACCCGAAGCTCGGCGCGCCGTTCGTCGAGAGCGCCTTACCGTTGTCTCCGATGATCTTCGTGTTGGACTCGTCGTAGATCCCGCCCATCGCGATCTCGACGGAGTCGGCCCCCCGGATGTCCTCGAGCAGCGAGGCGTCGATCGGCGGCACGGGTGGCGACTCGAAGTCGACCGAGATGTCCGCCGCCTTCCCGCTGACGACGACGTCCGTTCCGGCGTACGAGTCCGCGAAGATGCTCGAGAACGCCCTGTCGATCGTGTCCGTGAGGACGTAGGTGCCGCTGATCATCGCGACGCCGAGCACGATCGCCAGCGCGGTCAGGACAGTGCGAAACTTGCGGCCGAGCAGGCTCTTGAGCGCGAAGCGGGTCATACCCTCGCGATTTCGTCCATCGTCTCCGAGATCTCGCTCTGCGTCGCCCCCTGGAGCTCCTTCACGATCAGCCCGTCGGCGAGATAGAGGACGCGGTCGGCGATCGCCGCGGCGCGGGACTCGTGCGTGACCATCACGATCGTCTGGCCGAGCTCCTCGACCGAGTGGCGCAGGAGCTCCAGGATCTCGGCGCCCGTCGACGAGTCGAGGTTGCCCGTGGGCTCGTCGGCGAAGACGACGTCGGGACGCGAGACGAGCGCGCGCGCGATCGCGACGCGCTGCTGCTGACCGCCCGAGAGCTCGGACGGGCGATGTGAGAGCCGATCCCCGAGACCGACGGACGAGATCAGCTCGTCGAAGTAGCCGGCCTCCGGCTTCTCGCCGGCGATCGCGAGCGGCAGCGTGATGTTCTCCTCGGCGGTGAGCATCGGCAGGAGGTTGAAGAACTGGAAGACGAAGCCGATGTGACGCCGCCTGAGCTTCGTCAGGTCGGAGTCCTTGAGCGTCGTGATCTCGGTCCCGGCAATTGTGACCGAGCCGGAGGTGGGGGTGTCGAGCCCCGCCATGATGTGCATCAGGGTCGACTTGCCTGAGCCCGACGGCCCCATCACGGCGGTCAGCCGGCCGCGCGGTACCTCGACCGAGACGCCGCGGAGCGCGTCGACCGCAGTCTCCCCTTCTCCGTAGCGCCGCGTCACGTCCCGCGCGACGACGACGGTTCCGTTCTCCGTACTCATCGGGTCTCCTCACTCTCGGTTCCCACGCCCCCCACCCTGCCCGCGCGCGCGCGCAAATCGGTGCGGCTAACCCTACTTCTGAACCTGGTGAAGTAGTGGCTAGCCGAGCATGCGGCGCTGTGCCTCGGCCAGAACCGTGCCGAGGATCCCGACGATCTCGTCCATCTCGCGCTCCGTGGCGACGAGCGGTGGCGAGATCTGCACGACGGGATCGCCGCGGTCGTCCGCGCGGCAGATCAGGCCCGCGTCGAAGAACGCGTGCGACAGGTAGCCGCGCAGGAGCTCCTCGCACTCCTCGGAGGAGAACGTCTCCTTCGTCTCGGAGTCCTTGACGAGCTCGAGCGCGTAGAAGAACCCGGCACCTCGAACATCGCCGACGATCTCGAGCTCGAGGAGAGTCTCGAGCTTCGCGCGGAAGGCGCCCTCCTCCGCGCGCACGTGCTCGACGATTCCCTCGCGCTTCATGATCTCGATGTTCTTGAGCGCGACCGCGCATTGCACCGGGTGACCGCCGAACGTGATCCCGTGCGTGTACATCGAGCCTTCCTCGAGGAACGGGGCGGCCACCTCGTCCGACAGGATGACGGCGCCGATCGCGGCGTAGGAGGAGGAGAGGCCCTTCGCCGAGGTGATCAGGTCGGGCCGGATGTCGTACCGTTCGGAGGCGAACCACGCCCCGATCCGCCCGAAGCCGGTGATCACCTCGTCAGCCGAGAGGAGGATGTCGTAGCGGTCGCAGAGCTCGCGGACGCCGCGCCAGTAGCCGACGGGGGCGACGAAGGAGCCGCCCGAGTTCTGCACAGGCTCCATGTGGACGAGGCAGACCGTCTCGGGTCCCATCGCCTCGATCGTCCGCTCGAGCTCGGCCAGGAGGTCGGCCGTGAACTCCTCCTCGGTCTCCCCGTCGGGCCGGCGGTAGCGGTTCGTGTTCCTGACGTTCCGCACCTCGGGAAGGAGCGGCTCGAAGGGAACGCGGATCGCCGGGATCCCCGTCAGCGAGAGCGCCCCGAGCGTCGTCCCGTGATAGGCGGTGTGCCGCGTGATCGCCTTGTAGCGACGGGTGGGCGTCCGCAGGTTCGCGAAGATCGCGTCGTGGCGACGCTCCGGCGACGAGCCGACGTGCTCGCGGAGCCGCTTGTCGCCGCGCACGAGGTAGTACTGCCGCGCGAGCTTCCAGGCGGACTCGACCGCTTCGGAGCCGCCGGAGACGAAGAAGACGCGGTTCAGATCGCCTGGCGCGAGCGAGGCCACCTCGGCCGCGAGCTCGACCGCGCGCGGGTGCGCGTACGTCCAGTTCGTGTAGAAGGGCAGCTCGCGCATCTGCTCGAGCGCGGCCTGGCCGATCTCCTCGCCGAAGCCGTAGCCGATGTTGACGGAGAAGAGCCCCGCGAGCGCGTCGAGGTAGCGCTTGCCGTTTGCGTCCTCGAGGTAGCAGCCGTCGCCCCGCACGATCATCGGCACGTCGGCGCCGCGGTAGCCACCCATGCGTGTGAAGTGCATCCAGAGGTGATCCCGGGCGAGCTGCTGGAGGTCGGCGGTCTTGGTCATGTGCGACTCACCCCGGTCCCCGCGCCGGGCTCGACGGCCTCGAACGCACGCCGCCCGAAGAAGCGCTCGCTGCCCGCGAGCCGCCAGGCGACCAGCAGGACAGCTCCGAGCAGGAAGAATCCGAGCGCGATCGCGAGCGGCACGCCCATCCCGAGCACCGACTGGCCGGAGTAGGAGTTCTCGACGGCGGCGAGGTCGATCGTCGCCTTCACGAAGAGGTACGCGAGGATCGCGGCGCCGGTGAGCGGCGCGATCCCGATGAAGATGAGGTTCTTCACGGAGCGGCGGAGCTCGCGCCGGTAGTAGACCGCGCAGGCGATCCCCGTCAGCGCGTAGTAGGAGGTGATCATCAGCGAAAGCGCCGAGAGCGTGTAGAAGAGGAAGTTCTCGGAGAGGGCGTTGACCATACCTCGACAAGCTCGCCGAGCTCGGCGCTCCACATGGCGTGCTCGAGCTCGCACCCTGATCGGTCAGTTCTCTGCGGCCCCAGTCCCCGTACGCTTGACAGATGGAGAACGCTGCCAAGCTGCTCCTCGCCGGCGCGCTGCTCCTCGCCGCTCTCGGGCTGGGCGCGCTCGTCCTCTCGCGGCTCGGGGTCGACCGCCTACCCGGCACGATCCGCTGGAAGCCGACCGAGAGCTCGAGCGTCGTCGTCCCAGTCGGGCTGATGGTCGTCATTTCGCTCGTCGGGACGATCGTCCTCAACATCCTGCTGCGTCGCTGACGACCGTCGGTCGCGATTCCGCGACGGTTCGTTCGCCTCGTCTGCGGATGCGCTCTAGGATCGACCGATGGCACAGGTGACCCTGCGCGCGCCCCTCTCCGAGCTCTGCGGCGGACGGAGCCACGAGATCGAGGGCGCCACCGTGAGCGACGTGCTCGCCGCGCTCGAGCACGCCCATCCGTCGATCGCCGGTTGGGTGCTCGACGAGCAGGGGCGCATCCGCGAGCACGTCAACGTCTTCGTCAACGGCACACACGGCGTGGCAGAGACGCAGGTCGGCCCCGACGACCGCGTCCAGGTTCTCCCCGCAATCACAGGAGGCTGAGCACAGTCATGGCAGAGCTGCTCGTCGGTACGAAGAAGGGTCTGTTTCGCCTCGAAGGCGACGCCGGCAACGGCGGCTTCGAGGTCACGGCGCGCGCGTTTGCCGGACAGAGCGTCGAGTACGCGATGCGCGATCCGCGCTCCGGCCGCTACCTGGCCTCGGTGACGTCCTGGTTCTACGGCCCGAAGATCTGGGTCACCGACGATCCGGCCGGCGAGTGGCAGCAGGCCGAGGGGATCGCGCTGCCCGAGGGTGAGGAGCAGGCGCTCGAGCGGATCTGGGTCATTGTCCCCGGCGAGGCCGACGGCGTGCTCTACGCCGGCGGTGCTCCCGGGCCGCTCTTCGAAAGCCGCGACGGCGGGGTCACCTGGGAGCTCAACCGTCCGCTCTGGGAGCATCCGACACGTTCCGACTGGAGCCCCGGCGCGGGCGGCCTCTGCCTGCACACGATCGCGCCATGGCCGGGCGATCCGCAGAAGCTGCTCGTCGCGATCTCCGCCGTCGGCGTCTGGCTCTCCGACGACGGCGGCGAGACGTGGCGGCACTCGAACACGGGCATCGTCCCGGAGTACGTCCCCGAGGACGCACGTGACAACCCCATCCAGCACTGCGTCCACGACGTCCGACGCGCCCCCGGGCGTCCCGAGCGGCTCTTCATGCAGTTCCACGGCGGCGTCTACCGCTCCGACGACGCCGGTGAGACGTGGCTCGACGTCGGCGAGGGGCTGCCTTCCGACTTCGGCTTCCCGGTCGTCGTCGACCCCGCCGATCCCGACAGTGCGTACGTCATTCCGCTGATCGGTGCCGAGGACCGCACGACGCCAGGCGGCACCGTCCAGGTCTGGGAGACGCGTGACGCGGGCACCTCATGGACTGCGCGGGGGGAGGGCCTGCCCGCACGCGACGCGTACCTCACGGTGCTTCGCGAGTCGTTCGACTCGCATGGGGAGGGCGACGGGCTCGAGCTCTACTTCGGTGCGACCTCGGGTGAGGTGTTCGGCTCCGCGGATGCGGGCGCAAACTGGGCCCAGATAGCCGACCACCTGCCACCGGTGTACTCGGTGCGTACCGCCTAGGCCTTGCCGTGTCCGACTTCAGTCGGACACGTGCTCTACCCGACGGTCGTCGGGATGTCGGCGATCTCGCCGCCGGCCAGCTTCTCCTCGACGTCCTTGACCGCGGCAACATCGTCGGCGTTCGCCTTGGGGCTGAGCGTCCCAAGACCCACGCCCTCCTCCTGGATTCCGAAGACGACGTTCTTGCCACCCGCGAACGTCTTGTCCTCCACGGAGCGGATGGTGAGGAAGACGGCGCTGTCGACGCCCTTGAGCGCGCTCGTCAGGACGTGCGACCCGAGGAACGACTGGTCGCCGTCGACGCCGATCCCCCAGACCCGCTCGTCCTTCGCGGCCGAGAGAGCGCCGAGGCCGCATCCGCCGGCGACCTGGAAGACGACCTTCGAGCCGGCGGCGATCTGGTTGAGCGCGAGCTCCTTGCACTTGGCCTGGTCGTCCCAGTCCTGCGAGTAGTCCCAGCGGACGGTTGTACCGGGGACGGCGGACTGCGCGCCTGCCTTGTAACCCGC
>JACDBY010000086.1 GCA_013694685.1 Actinomycetota bacterium | reverse complement strand
GAGGAGCAGGGACTGCTGTGCGCCGGGTCGGTTTCGGGCTGTCGATGATCTTCGCGCCGCTGCTCTGGCTTGCCTCATCCGCTCTCGGACCGCCGCACCGGGTCAGCCGGCACCTCGCCGATCCGCTCCCTCACATCGCTGCCGATCCGGATCGCTTTCTGGCGTTCACCCTCGTTGGCATGCTGTCGCTCGCTCTGCTCGTTCCAGCCGTGCTCGGTGTCGCGCACGTGCTGCGCGAGCGAAGACCGATCCTCGCCCTCTCTGGGGCGGCCCTCGTCCTGGTCGGGATCCTCTCGTTGGCCGTCGTCCACGGCATCCAGCTTGTGCAACACCAAATGATCGATGCCGCAGCCGACCGGGAGCAGATGGTCGCGTTGCTGCAGCGCGTAGAAGGTGGGATCGCGCTCAAGGTCATCTTCGCGGGCTTGCTCGTCGGCCTCTTTCTGGGCTGGGTGATCTTGTCGATTGCACTCTTCGTCACGCACGTCGCTCCAAGGGCGATCCCCGTCGCCATTCTCGCCTCGCTCATGGTCAACTTCGTCAAGCCCGAACTCGAGGTCGTTTCTCGGCTCTTCTTCCTGATCGGGCTGGGCTGGCTGGGAGTCTTCGTCATGGGCACGCGAGGCGACGGCCGGATGTCCGCCGAACCGACGGTTGGCCCTCGAGCGCATGACCGAGCGCAACCATCGTGAAGTCCGGTGCACGCGCTGCGGGCGTGCTGCGTGAGTTCGACGGCGGTCGTTAAGCGCCGCCATCGATGACACCGGTCGAGCAGGTCGTTGAGCTCGGCGGCGATGTGCTCGCCCGGCGCGACGCAGTGAGGTCTTCGAGAATCTTTAGTCCCGGTCAGGCCGGGGGGCATCTCAGTGCGCTAGCCAGCCGGCGTCCATCGATAGCACGGCGCCCGTCATCGTCCAGGCAGCCGGCCCACAGAGCCAGGTGACGGCCTCGGCGACCTGTGCCGGCTCGATCAGCCGTTTGACCGCATTCGAGGAGAGCATCACGTCGCTGACGACTGCTGACGCGGCGATCCCGTGCGCACGCGCCTGGTCGGCGACTTGCGCCTCGATGAGCGGTGTCCGGACGTAGGACGGGCAGATCGCGTGGGCCGTCACATCCGGGCAGCGCGCCGCTGCCTCGAGGGCGATCGTCTTGGTCAGACCGACGACACCGTGCTTCGCCGTGACGTACGCCGCCTTGAACGGCGACGCGACGAGACCGTGCACCGAGGCGATGTTGATCACCCGCCCCCATTCGCGCTCGTACATGCCGGGGAGCACTCCCTTCGCGAGCAGGAACGACGCGGTGAGCATCACCGCGAGCAGCCGATCCCACTCGTCGTCGGGAAACTCCTCGATCGGGCTGACGAACTGCATGCCCGCGTTGTTCACGAGGATGTCGACCGGCCCGGCCTCGCGGAGAACACGTGCGACCTCGTCCTTCTCCGAGAGGTCCGCCTCGATCGTCGGCGCTCCGCCGAGCCTCTCTCCCGTCGATCGCAAGCCACCGCCCGGAAGATCCGCGATCGCGACACATGCACCCTGTCCGACGAGCTCCTCGGCGATCGCCAGGCCGATCCCGGACCCGGCCCCGGTGACGAGTGCTCTGCGCCCATGCAGCCCTGGACGGTCACCGTTTCGACTCATGACTCACGCCCCTCCGCCGCGTCGACCACACGCACCGCGCGTGCGCTCACGCCAAGACCGCTCAACAGCTCTTCGCTCGACCGCAGCTCGGTGGCACTGCCCTCGAACCGAATCCGGCCCTTCTCGAGTATGTAGCCCCGGTCGGAATGGCGGAGTGCGAACATCGCGTTCTGCTCGGCGAGCAGGACACCGAACCCCTCGCCGCGCAGAAGCTCGAGCCACTCGCCCAGTTGGCCGACGACGACCGGCGCGAGGCCCTCGGTTGGCTCGTCGAGCAAGAGGATGTTCGGGTTGGTGACGAGCGCGCGACCGAGCTTGAGCATCTGCTGCTCGCCTCCACTCAGGTGCCTCGCACCACGGGCCTTGACGTCGGCGAGCTTCGGGAACGTCTCGTAGACGCGAGCAACGCTCCAGGGGCCTTTGCGTCGCGGGCAACTCCTCGACGAGAGCCGAAGATTCTCGTCCACGCTGAGACTGCCGAACACGCGTCGTCCGCTCGGAACGAACGCGATCCCGAGCCGTGCGACGGTGTGGGGGGCAGCCTTGCGAACGTCGCGGCCTCCGACCTCGACCCCACCGGACCGCGCGCGGGTCAACCCGACGATGCTGCGCAGCAGCGTCGTCTTGCCGGCGCCGTTCCGCCCCAGGAGCGCTACGACCTCCCCCTCGGCGAGGCGAAGCGAGACACCCTGCAGCACGTGGCTTGCCCCGTAGTACGTATTGACGTCGCGCACCAACAGGCTTGCGCGCTTCTCGTCCGCGGCCGGGTTCGATCGAAGCACGCTCATGCCGGCAGTTTCTCGAGAGGCTCGCCCTCGCCCAGGTAGACCGTCATCACTTCGGGGTTCGACTGCACCTCGGCGACGCTTCCCTCTGCTATCACCGCTCCCTGGTGGAGCACGGAGACGCGGTGCGAGATGCCCCAGACGACGTCCATGTCGTGCTCGGAGAACAGGATCGTCAGTCCGGTCGTACGGTTCAGCTCGCTCACGAGCTGCGTGGTCTTTTGCGTCTCCGCCGGAGACATACCGGCCGTCGGCTCGTCGAGGAGTAGGAGCTTCGGCTTGGTCGCGAGCGCGAGCGCGATGTCGAGCGCGCGTTGGTCGCCGTGGGAGAGCGAGTTGGCCTGGCTTCCCGCGACGGATTCGAGGCCGACTCGTGCGAGGAGCGCTCGCGCTTCGCCCTCGACCGAGCGGTGGTAGCGGGTGACCAGGTCGAGCGGCCGTCTCGTCGGAGCGATGATCGCCGCCTGTACGGATTCGAGCACCGACAGGCGCGGAAACACGCTGGTCAGCTGGAACGACTGCACGAGACCCTTGCGGGCGATCGAATGCGGCTTGCGCCCGGCGATCTCTGCTCCTTCGAGCGTCACGCGCCCCGCGGTCGGCGCGTGGACGCCTGTCAGAAGCCGAAAAAGCGTCGTCTTGCCCGCGCCGTTCGGCCCGATGATCGAGTGGATCGTGCCTTCGGCGACATCGAGATCGACATCATCGACGGCGGTGAACGAGCCGAATTGCTTCGTCAGGCTCCTCGTCGAGAGGATCATGCGCCCGGCTCCGTCTCGGAGCGGCGCAGCCGCCGCCACGGCCGAGCCGACACCAGGCCCGCGAGCCCGTCGGGCCGCAGCAGCACGATGGCGAGCAGGATCACGCCGAGCACGAGCTTCCAGCTCTCCGTCTGTTGGACGAGCTCCTGCTGCCCAAGGGTGTAGACGAACGCCCCGACAACAGGCCCGAGGAACGAGAACATCCCGCCGATCACGGCCATCAGGATCGGCTCACCGGATTTTGTCCACTCGAGCAGCTGGGGATACGCCGATTGGGTGTGGACGACGAAGAGCACACCCGCTACCGCGCAGAAGAAACCCGAGATCACGAACGCCACGAGTTGATGGAGGTACACGTTGACGCCGAGTGCTTCCATTCGATCCCGGTTTTCGCGAATCGCACGCAATGTGAGACCGAACGGCGAGGTCACGACCCGCCACAGCAGAAAACATGAGATCGCTGCGACTCCGAGCGTGAACATGTAGCCCTGGCGCTCGTCCGCGAGCCAGGCGGGAAGGACCTCGCCGAACACCCCGTTGTCGCCGCCCGTGAACTCGAATTGCTGGTGTGCGAGCGTGAATGCAAGTTGCGTGAACGCCAGCGTGAGCAGCGCGAAGTAGAGCTGACGGGTGCGGAGAGCGATCACGCCGATGGCGGCCGCGGCAGCGGCGCCGACGAGCGGTGCGACGACGAAGCCGGTCCAGAACGACCAGCCCCAGTGCTGCCAGCCGAGCATCACCGTGTACGCCCCGATCCCGTAGAGGGCCGCCTGGCCGAACGAAACGAGCCCGCCGTAGCCGAGGAGCAGGTTGGTCGCCACGGCGAAGAGCGCGAGCCCGATCGCGTTGCGGACGTCGAGCGCCGTCGAGAGTGGCAGGAACGCACCGGCAAGCGCCAGGCCGCCAACGATGACGACGGCGAGCGCCGCGACACCGAACGATTTCAGCCGCGGACGCGGGGTACCGGCGGACGGAACGAGCCGCTCGTCGTGGGTGAGCGCGGCCATCTCAGCGCTCGGGCTGGCCGAAGAGCCCCCACGGCCTGACGGCGAGAATCGCGATCATCGCGATGTAGGGGAAGGTCGACGCCCAATCCGGTGCGGCCAGCGTGCCGGCGGTCTCCGAGGCACCGATCAGGAGCGCGGCGACCGCCGCACCGAGGATGGAGCCGAGGCCACCGACGACGGTGACGATGAAGGCGCCGACGATGATCGAGCCGTCGATCCCAGGAGTGACAGCGATCTGCGGCGAGATGACCGCCCCACCGAGGCCGGCGAGGAGTGCGCCGAGCGCGAAGACGACGGTGAACAGCAGCTGCAGGTTGACGCCGCTGGCCTCGAGCGACTCCGGATCGTCCACGGCTGCCCTGATCCGCCAGCCGAGCGTTGTCAATTTGAGCAGCAGCCAGAGCCCGACCCCTACTGCGATCGCCGTACCGACGATCACGAGGTTGTACTTCGGGATCTGCTCGCCGGCGATCTCGATCGAGCCGAAGAACGATTTCGGTACGGGGACGGCGCGCGACTCCGCACCCCAGATGCGGAGTGCGAGGTCGGCGAAGATGAGAAAGAGCGCGTACGTCGCGAGCAGCTGGGTGAGATGCTCCTTCCCGTAGATGTGGCGGATCACGCCGAGCTCGACCCCGGCGCCGATCAGGGCAACGGCGAGCGCAGCGACGGGTACGGCCCACCAGAACCGCGCGCCCGTTGCGAATCCGACCAGCGACGTCGTCAGAAACGCCCCGAACATGTAGAAGCTGCCGTGAGCGAGATTGATGACCCGCATCGCACCGAAGATCAGCGTCAGCCCCGCGGAGGCGAGGAAGAGTGAGCTGGCCGCGCTGAGCGTCCCCGATACTTCGATCACGACCGTGTCCACGCGGTGATCTCCTCTCTCGAAGGATTGGGGGTGGCGACGCGACTGCCGCCACCCCGTGGAGCCGGACGCGTCACCGCCGAGCGAGTGACTCCGCGCACGTGAGCATGGTCTTGGCCGGCGAGGCGATGAAGACCTCGGGATTCCACAGCTTGTGGCCGACGGTCTTGTCGCGCTGCTTGGCAATCGTGCCGACGAACTCGGGCACCTCTGCCTGGTGGTCGCAGGCGCGGATCTTGAGGGGCCCGCGAATCGTCGGAGTCGTCGAGCCCTCGATCGCCTTGACGAGCTTGTCGCCGTTCAGGCTCTTCACCTTCTTCACCGCGGCTGCCCAAGTCTGGACGGCGGAATAGGCCATGATCGCCCACTCCGACGGGTACGCGTTGTACGCCTTCTTGTACCTCGCAACGAACGCTGTCATCGCGGCGTTCTTCTTGTAGCCCCAGAACGGCGCGCGGGAGAACGCGATCGCGCCGCTCGGTGCGGCGTCGCCGAGAGCCTTCAGCGGATCGAGCGAGTACATCCCGATCATCCGTGTGTTCTTGAAGAAGCCGTACCCGGCCGCCTGGTTGGTGAAGTTGACCAGGTCGCCGCCGAACTGGATGTTGAACGTCACCTCCGGATCGGACGAGATCAACGCCGAGAGCTGCGGGGCGATGTTCGGTGCCCCGAGCGCGGGCCACTGCTGCCCGACGACGGCGTGGTTGACCCCCAGGTCCTTCAGCGCCAACAGGAAGTTGGCGACCGAGTTCCGCCCGAACACGTAGTCGGGTGAGAAGGTTCCGATGTTCAGCTTGCGATTGCCGACCTTCTTCGCGAGATACTCCGCGACCGCACGCGGCTCCATGATCGTGTTCGGGACGACCTGGAACGCGTACGGCGTCCAGCGCTGGGTCATCAGCGTGATGTCGTTCGAGGTGTGTAGGAAGGTGGGCACTTTGTACTGCGCCGTGAGCTGCAGCTCAGCCGCCGCCACAGCGCTCGATACCGGCCCGAAGAGCGCCGAGATCTTCTTGTCGAGGATCATCGAGCGGACATTGGCGGCGCCGGTGGCCGGGGTCGCGTTGTCGTCGGCGCTGACGACTTTGATTTCCTTGCCGAGCAGCCCGCCCTGACGGTTGAGATCGGCCGCCGCAAGCTGTATCCCCTGCAACCCGCCCTGACCCAGGGTCGCGATCGAGCCGCTGAGCGTGGTCGAGATCCCGATGTTGATGAATCCCTTGAACTGACGCTCGCTCTGACTCGGCGACGCGGTGCTCGCGCCGACGATAGCCAGGGCGACGACGACGAGTGCTGAGAGCGCGAGCGCCCCGTTCTTGTGTCGGTGCATCGCTACCTACCCTCCTGTTGGTCGTTGACCCGCCCCGGCGCCTCTGCGCCGGCGGGCTTCGTACGTGCGACGCCCTCGGCGTCGAGCAGTCGCGTGATCCGGATCGCGAGCAGCAAGCTCGCCGCCCGGTTCCCGTCCGTGAAGGCCGGGTCGACCGACGGGCGGAGCTCGCGAAGCCGGTACTTCACGGTGTTCATGTGCACCCCCAGATCGGCGGCGGTCTGCTTGATGCGTCCCTGGTGCACGAGATACG
The DNA here is from genome assembly GCA_013694685.1 of Actinomycetota bacterium. GTDB lineage: Bacteria > Actinomycetota > Thermoleophilia > Gaiellales > Gaiellaceae > Gaiella. Next base: position 4,059 of record JACDBY010000086.1, on the reverse strand, counting down.
CCTCGAGCGTGGGTACGAGCCAGTCTCGGCGGGTGAGATCGCCAAGCGGCTCGAGCACGCCCGCCGCGAACCGGCGAGCCCGATCGGGCTCGCCGAGCAGCGCGATCAGCGGCGCGTAGTCGAGGAACTCGTAGACCTGGGAGGTCGCAGTGCCGAGCATCGGTCCCGTTCGCAGCGCGGCGATCGCCTCGGCGTAGCTCTGACGGGTCTCGGTGACACCTTCCGCCTGCCCTCCGAGCCCGATGGCGACAATCTGGGTCTCCTGCACGAGACGGCGCAGCGTCCGGCCGAGCTGCTCCCGGCGGCTGGCGGCCGGGAGCTCGACCGCAGCCACGACGCTTCGATGACGGACTGTCCAAAGGAGCGCGCCCGCCCGCTCCTCCAGCAGCTGCCCGGTGCGCTCGAGCTCGAGCAGGCTCAGATCGGAGGCGATGCGGGCCACCACGACCATGTGCGGCGAGTCGAGCTCGCCGGGATGGTCGATCGCGTCGGCGACGGGACCGGAGAGAATCGCGTTGAGCAGCGCCGACCGGCGGTGCTCGCGCTCGCGGGCGAGGTGCTCGGCCTCCTCGAGGTATGCGGCTGCGACGGCTGTCGAGATTCTGTCGGCGAAGTCGAGGGCCCACGTGGCGACTTGGGCCATCACGCCCTGCAGCGCCTGCCCGCGCCACACGGGCGCTCCGGTGATCTCACTCCACATCACGCGGATGCCAACGCGATAGGCCCGCAGCATCGACTGCAGCTCGACCCCTTGGGCTGCACGACGGCGGGCCCCCTCGAGCATCGGCGTGAGCAGGTCCGCGCTGACGGTCTCCCCCGTCGACATCACGGTCAGCCAGCAGCGAACCATCGCGGCCGACACCGCATGGACGTCGTCCTTCAGGGCGTCGTCGCCGATCGCGGCGTACTCGGGGATCTCGGCCTCGTAGGCCCTGACCATGGTCGACGCGATCTCGTCCGACTGGTCGACCAGTTGTCGGGCGACGTCGCGGAGTAGCGCGGCCGCACGGTCATGCCCCTGCGTGCGCGGGTACGGCTCCATGTCGACAACCGTACGGGACCTGGTGATCGCGGACAACTGCGCTCCTTCGCGCTACCCGTGCCTGGACTTCATTGCTCCTCTTGCTTGTCTAACAGCGGATCTCCGTGGATACAACGTCTACGTTGGACGCATCCTCGCGCTCGTCTTGTCGATCGCAGACAAGGCCGTTCCAGACAATTGCGTGGGGGTGCGCGGTGTCCGATCGCGCCTGAATACCCGGAGCCGGAACTGTGCCGCGGTCGGTCCTGAAGCGCCAGAACCGCCTGTGAGACCGCTTGAGAGGGGGCCGCGGGGGAGGCGCGGGAAACCGTTTACACCCTGATCCGACTCCACTCCTACGGCTGGCTCGGATGGAATGCGGCCTTCGCGGCAATGCTGCTCGCGACCGGCCTCGAGCTCGGGAACAGAATGCTGCCGACGCCGCTGGCGTGGGCACACCTCACCTGTGCCGAAAAACAACTGACCGAAGCAAGAAAACGGGCGCGTGCGGGAATATCCCTGACCAGGGCCTGGTCGACATGGTCGCGGTGGTCTAGGCGGTCGTCCGGTCGCGCAGGTGCGTGTAGAGGGCATCGAAGCGTTCCGCCAGCGCACGCCAGGAGTAGGCGTTTCGGATGTGCTGACTGGCGTTTTGGGCTCGCTCGTTTCTGGTCGCGTCATCGTTGATGGCTTCGACGAGCGCGTCGGCTAGGGCATCGACGTCGTCAGGGGGGACGAGCCAGCCGTTCGGCCTCCCGGCGACGGTGTTGACGAAGGAGAGAGGGCCGCCGGTCGTGGTCGTGATCACCGGCAGACCGCATGACATCGCTTCCAGGAACACCAGCCCGAAGGGCTCACCGACCGCTGGGGCGACGAAGACGTCGGCACAGGACAGCCCGAGCGGGAGTTCGTCATGTCCCCGCCAACCGCTGAAGAAGACGCCCTCCGCTGCCAGATCTCTTGCGACCGTGTACGGATGTTCGCCCTCCCACTCCCCTGGAAAGCCGCCCCAGATCAGCAGCGGTGCCGGACTCTTGAACCGCGGTCGCGCCCGAGCGTAGGCTCGCACGAGGAGCGGGACGCGCTTGAAGTCGAGGAAGCGCCCGACGTACAGGAGCATCGGCAGCGGCTCGCCCCCGCTTCCCGCGAACGCGTCCAACGCCTTCGCCGAGTAGCGGATGCTCCCCGGACGCCCCGACTCGTCCCAGCCCAGGGGATCGTCGACGAGCCAGTGGCGCAGGAGTCGTAGACGCTCGTCACGCCTGAGCGCGGCGCGGTTGAAGACGTCGATGTCGACGCCGTTTGGCATCACCTCGATCAGGTCGTCTGGGACGCCTAGGAGACGAGCGGCGTCGGACGCGTCGTGGGGCGAGATGCAGACGATGCGCCGACTCCTTCGGGCAGACAGTTCGAGGCGCGTGGCCCAGGCGTTTCCGTAGCGGTATCGGCTAAGAGTCGTCTGTCGCAGCAGCTCGCGGTCCGCTCCAGTCAGTCGACGATCCAACGGCAGCTCGTCCGCGTCGGCGATGGCCGCAAGCCGGGCGAGGCTCGTGTCCAGCGCATGGGCCACGGCGTCGAGACAATTGATGCGATCGAGCATCTTCAGTTCCGTGCCATGCAGATGGGTGACCACGGGACGCTCGGGGCACCGCCGGGCGGCAGCATCATGCAGCGGCGTCAAGTGATGGAGGTGAAGCACGTCGACGTGGCGGAAGCCCGCGCGCTCGAACATCCCCTCCCATGCCGACACCTGTGCCTCCGCCTGTTCGGGGTCGAGAGCGGCGAACACAGGGTCCGGAGCTCCTTCCCGATCCTCGAAGGAGCCGTGGAACGGAACCGGACCGGCCAGCTGATCTGCGCCGCATCGGAACCGCTCGAGGGCGGGCGTGAAGTCGACTGCCTCGACATGCAGCCCCTCGAAGAACGTCGCTGCGTGCGTCTCCTCCCCGGGCGAGCCAAGCGATCCCGAGACAAGCACCACATCCCAGCCGGCGTCCACGAGCGCGTGAGAGAGATACCGGGCAACCTGCGCCGACCCGCCACGCGGGTAGAACATCAGGCCCATCCCCAGCCGCCCGCGTCGCCTCTTCAAACCCCAAACCCCTCCTCGAAGGATGATCCCGAATACAGAACGACTCCGAGTTGCGTGCCGGCGTCGTGACCGATCCGCGTCGACCGAGGGCCGATGCAGTCGCTCTCGTCCGGCGCACACGATGCTTCGTCCCTGGCTCGCTCGATCCTCTTGAGTGTTGTCGCCTTAGAAAGCAACAACAGCGGCTGGCGGGAGTGAAGAAGCTGACGCCGTTGAAACGACGCGCGAGATTTTGCGCCCAGTAGAGCCCCCAGCAATTGGCGCTCCCCTCATTGTCCACACCGCTCGCGTGGGCGGCTTCGTGCGCAGCAATAAACAAGCCCCGCACTGATGAGAGACTCGCACCTTGCCGAAATCAAAAGGTCCTTGCAGATCAGCGGACCAAAGCGAATCAGATCCAGCTCGGGGTCGTCGTAGGCGACCGCCCCTGCGGCCAGATGCGCAGACTGAACCTCCCTCTTCCATACAAGCCCTCTGGTCTCGCAGGACACGTCGACCGTCCTGCCGGCAACCGTGGTCACAATCTTTGTGAGCCGATCGCTGCGACCCGGTTCCGCCCTCGCTGAGAGCGGTCGTCGAGCCGCGTCGCGCAGTGCTCGTGCCCGAAGATGGTGACCTCGTGCCGGTCGCGCCAGTGCCGCCACAGAAGCTCGGAACCGCGCACGTGGAAGGGAGTGGTGACGAGGATGCGGACGAGGCCGCGCACGATCTCGTCGAGCGCCGCCAGGAGCGGCTCGGTCTCGCCGGCGACGAGCGGGTCGACCAGGATCGTGTCCTCCCCGTCACGCAGCACGTACGCCGACATAGTCGGTGGCATGCCGTTCCGGGGAACCGTGAACCGCCACAGTCCGGAGACGACCTCGTCGAGTGGGGACACGACACCATTCTCGCGCGCGCCGACCCACGCTGCCCGCGCGGCGGCGGCTCGACTTGAAGTACGTGAACG
>JACDBY010000027.1 GCA_013694685.1 Actinomycetota bacterium | reverse complement strand
GGTCAGGGCTTCGGCGCCTTCCTCACGGCCGGCGTCGAGCTCCAGCTCGTGGGCGAGGCAAACGACTACGTCGGGAAGGCGATGTCCGGGGGGAGGATTGTGATCTCGCCCTCGATGGACGACGCGGGCGACCCCTGTCTGGTCGGCAACACCGTACTCTACGGTGCGACCAGCGGCGAGCTCTTCTGCGCGGGCTCCGCGGGTGAGCGGTTCGCGGTGCGGAACTCGGGTGCGGTCGCGGTCGTCGAGGGCGTCGGCGACCACGCCTGCGAGTACATGACCCGCGGGTCGGTGGTCGTCCTTGGCCCGCACGGACGCAATCTGGGGGCGGGGATGACCGGTGGCGAGGCGTTCCTCCTCGCTCCGGACGAGCGTCTCGTCAACGACGAGCTCGTCGCCCTCACGCCGGTCGACGGCACCGACGCCGAGCGCTTGCTCGCCCTGATCGAGAAGCACGAGCGCGCGACGGGCTCCGTGCGCGCCCGAGGGCTGCTCGCCGAGTTCGAGACGACGCTCGGGCGCTTCCGTCGCCTCGTCCCGTGGACGCACGTCGCGGCGGAGCGCGACAGCGAGGGCGCGGAGCGCCTCACCGCGTAGGGGCCGGACCTGTCCGGCCCGAAGCCCAGCGTAATTGCGATCTATATGCATACTAAGCAGATGGCATACGTCAGCATCGCCGGTGCCGCCGGCTACACCGGACAGGAGACCCTCGACCGCGTCCTGCACCATCCCGAGCTCGAGCTCTACGCGGTCGGCTCCGACTCGCTCGCCGGGAACGAGGCGACCGCGCTCGACCCGCGCCTCAACCGGAATGGCGGTCGCCGCGTGCCGCGGCTCATCACGAACGCCGCGGCGCTCGCGTGCGATGCCGACGTGACGTTCGTGTGCCTGTCGCACGAGGAGGCGGCAGAGCTCGACGCGCCAGGGCGGGGGATCGTCGTCGACCTCTCCGGCGCCCATCGGCTCGCCGACCCGGCGCAGTACGACGCGTGGTACGGCTTCACGCATCCGCATCCCGACGGGCTCGGCGCCTGGAGCTACGGGCTGCCCGAGCTGGTGCCCCCGACGGGTCCACTCATCGCCAATCCGGGGTGCTACGCGACCGCCGTGCTGCTCGCCCTCGGGCCGCTCCGGGAGGCGATCGATCCCACGAGCGTCGTCGTCGACGCGATGTCGGGGATGACGGGTGCCGGGCGCTCGCTCAAGCCATCGAGCCACGCGGGCTCGGTGCTCGAGAACGTCTCGCCCTATCGTGTGGGCGCGCACCAACACGTCCCGGAGATCGCCCAGGTACTTGGCTTTCCGGTCTCGTTCACGCCGCATCTGCTGCCGGTGCGGCGCGGCCTCCTCGCGACCTGCAACGTCCGCTCGACGGGAGCCGACGTCCGGGAGCTCCTCGTGGAGCACTACGCCTCGAGCCCCATCGTCACCGTCCTCCCGCCGGGCATCGCGCCGGAGCTCGCCCGTGTCCAGACGACGGACGGGGCCGAGATCGGCGTCTTCGAGGATCGGCACACCGACCGGACGATCGTCATCTGCGCGCTGGACAATCTGGGCAAGGGCGCCGCCGGGCAGGCGGTGCAGAACGTCAACCTTCTCTTCGGGCTGCGCGAGACGGCCGGGCTGCGCCTGGCAGGAGTCCTCGTCTGATGTCGGTGACGGCTGCCCAGGGCTTTGTCGCATCGGGCGTGAGTGCGGGCATCCGGCCGTCGGGCAAGCCGGATGTCGCGCTCGTCCGCTCGCTCGTGCCGGCCGTCGGCGCCGCCATGTGGACGCAGAACCGCGTCCAGGCCGCGCCCGTCGTGGTCTCGCGGGCCCACCTCGCGGTGGCGCAGCCGCAGGCGGTCGTTGTCAACGCCGGAGTGGCGAACGCCGCGACGGGCGCCGCGGGCGAGCAGGATGCGCGCGAGATCGCGGCCGGCGTCGCCGCACACCTCGGTCTCGCGGCCGAGGAGGTCGTCATCCTCTCGACTGGAGTCATCGGGCCGCGCCTGCCAATGGCGCAGCTGCGCGCCGGGATCGCGACCGCCGCGGGCGCGCTCTCAGCTGACGGAGGTGCAAGTGCCGCAGAGGCGATCCTCACGACCGACGCTGGCCCGAAGACCGTCGTCGCGACAGGTCAGGGGTTCGTCGTGGGGGGCATGGGCAAGGGCGCGGGAATGATCCATCCGCGCCTCGCGACGATGCTCGCGATCCTGACGACCGATTATCCGCTCGAGGCCGGCGAAGCCGGCGAGCTCCTGCGCCCCGCGGTCGAGGCGAGCTTCAACCGGATCTCGGTGGACGGGGACTGCTCGACGAACGACGCTGTCGTCCTGCTCGCGAACGGTGCCTCGCGCGTCGAGCGCGATACCGCTTCCGATGCTCGTTTCGCCGAGGCGCTGCACGAGGTCTGCGCGGACCTCGCGCGCCAGATCGTCGCCGACGGAGAGGGCGCCACCGTGGTCCTCGAGATCGACGTCGCCGGCGCGGCCTCGGACGACGAGGCGCGCGCGATCGCGCTTCGCGTCGCGACCTCGCCACTCGTCAAGACCGCGGCCTTCGGTCGCGATCCGAACTGGGGTCGCGTGCTCGCCGCGGCCGGCTCGGCGCCCTGGAACGGAGGCTTCGCGCGTCTCGATCCCGAGCGACTCCGTGTCTCGTTCGACGGGACGGACGTCTTCGCCGCGGGCGCGCCGACCGGAGCCGTCCCCGAGCTCGGAGGTGCCGCCTGCCGGATCGAGCTCGAGCTCGGGCTCGGCGCCGGTGCAGCCGGGTACCTGGCCTCCGATCTCTCGGTCGACTACGTGCGGCTCAACGC
>JACDBY010000004.1 GCA_013694685.1 Actinomycetota bacterium | reverse complement strand
CCCCGTCGTCGACCCGAGCCTCGTAGATCGGCAGCGGCTCGAGCGCCGGCGGCGTCAGCACGTCACCCGTCCGCACGTCGAATTCGGAGCCGTGACACGGGCAAACGACGACATTCCCGTCGAGCTCTCCTTCGGCGAGCGAGCACTCCTCGTGCGTGCACGTGTCGTCGAACGCGATCCACTCGTTCTCGAGCCTGCTCACGCAGACGGCGCGACCGCCGGCCTCGACCCGTCTGAGCTCTCCGTCAGGCGGGTCGTCGGCGGGTCCGACCTCGTGCCATGCCGCGTCCAGCACTACGACGCCGGACGGTAGTCGAGCGTCTCGTCGCGGGACGGCACTCGGTGGTGCTCGGCGGCGTGGGCAGCGGCGTTGTCGACCCGGTCGCGCCGCGTCGCGAGCAGAATCCCGAACCAGGCGAGCGCCAGAAAGATCAGCCCGAGCGTCCAGTAGATCGCCTCCCAGTTGTAGTTCGAGCGGTTGTGGGGATCGGGGTTCAGCGCTCCGTAGAAGCCGAGGATCGGCGTCGCGGCGGCAACGGCGACGATCGCGTACTGCCACCACTGGTTCCCGGCCTGCGCCACGAGCCTGAACGCGAAGACGGCGAGGATGAGGTACACGAGCTCGACTGCGAACGAGCCGATCGTGGCAGAGAGGATGAAGGTCGCGAACTCGTCGTTCGGGAAGAGCGGCACGGTTCCGTCCGGCGTCTCGATGGTGAAGCGGCTCGAGTAGTTGCCGAGCCAGACGAGGACGAAGAGACCGATCCCACCGAAGGCGACGACGAGATTGCCGACCCACGGCGTGTCGTATCGCGAGACCTTCGCGAATGCGGAGGGCAGCAGGCCGTCCCGACCCAGCGCGAAGAAGCCGCGGCCGACGAGGACGCAGATCGCGAGCGCGAGCGCCATAGCGTCGAGAATGACGACGAGCTCGAGCAGCGTCGCGAACCACGAGCCGATGTACTCGGTCGCCAGCTCGCTGACAGGCCCCGGCGAGAACGCCCACGCGCCTTCCGAGACGGCGTCCTTTCCGTAGCCGATCGAGAACGCGAACGCCATCAGCACGAAGAACGCTCCCGCGGCGCCGACCGTCCAGAGGACGGCCCGCGGAATCGAATGGTGTGGGTCGTGTGCCTCCTCGCCGAGCGCCGCCGCGGCCTCGAAGCCGACGAAGAGGAGGATCCCGAGGAGAACCCCACCGAGCACGCCGCCGCCTGTCACGCCGAGGAGCGACGTCTCGCTCGGGTCGAACATGGAGAACGTGACGCCGTCGGCGCCTCCCTTGCCGATGATCACGAGTGCGAGGATCAGCATGGGCACGAACGAGACGAGCGCGAAGGTCAGCATCGCCCGCACGGCGATGCGCACCCCGACGTGATTGAGGATGAGGACGAGCGCCAGCGCCAAAGCGCCCCACAGCCACCAGGCAGGCCCGGAGTCCGAGATGTGCGCCGTCCAGAATCCGTCGAGGAGGATCCCGAGCGCGAGGTAGATGCCGCCGCCCCCGAGGAAGAGCACGCCGACGAAGAAGAAGCCGGCGACCAGAACACCGACCCAGGGGTGGGCACCGTGGGTCAGGTACTCGTAGATCGCACCTGCTCCCGCGAACCGCCGTGCGTACAGGGCGACGACGTAGCCGATCGCGAGCACGCCGAGCGTCGCGATCAGGACGGCAAGGGTCGCATTCCAGCCCGCGCCGATGTCGGGTCGTGAGATCCCGCCGAGGATCAGCGCGACGGAGAACATCGGCCCGATCGCGAGCGACTGGGCGACAGCGTGGATCGTCGACAGATTCTTGTCCCCGAGAGCCCCGTCCCGGGCGGCGTCGGTCTCGCTCATGCCCACTCCTCTTGAACGGCCGACGCCTCGTGCATCGACACCGCGCCACCATGAAGCCTCGGCGCGTCGATTTCAACCGACGCCCCGCCGACCCTCGGGCGGCGGATGAGATGCTGCGGCGATGCCGCAGCCGCGTATCCATCCGTCCTGGCTCGAGGTGCTCGGGGACGAGCTCGACGCGCCCCACATGCACGAGCTACGTGCCTACCTGCAAGCCGAGAAGGAGGCCGGACGTTCGTTCTACCCGCCGTCCTCTCTCGTCTTCAACGCCCTCTGGACGACGCCGCTGGACGAGGTGCGCGTCGTGATCCTCGGCCAGGATCCCTACCACGGGCCGCGTCAGGCGATGGGGCTGTGCTTCTCGGTGCCACCGGGCGTGCCGCCGCCGCCGTCGCTGCGGAACATCTTCGACGAGCTCGTTCGCGACGTCGAAGTCGAGAGGCCGACAACGGGAGACCTGACGGCGTGGGCGGAGCGCGGCGTGTTGCTCCTGAACGCGGTGCTGACCGTCTCGCCCGGCAAGCCCGCCTCGCACGCGGGCAAGGGTTGGGAGCAGTTCACGACGCGCGCCATCCGCGAGCTATCCGACCGCCGGACGGGCATCGTCTTCCTCCTCTGGGGCCGGTACGCGCAGCAGAAGGGCGAGGTCGTCGACACCGCCCGGCATCACGTCCTCACCGCGGCGCACCCCTCCCCGTACAGCGTCGACCGCTTTCGCCGCTGCGCGCACTTCTCACAGCCGAACGCGCTGCTCCAGGCAGGCGGGCTCCCGCCCGTCGACTGGGCGCTCCCGTAGGATCGGGTGATGCCGTTCGGCCTCGGCGTCTGGGAGATCGTGATCCTGCTCGGTGTCCTCGCGCTGCTCTTCGGGGCGAAGGGCGTGCCCGACGTTGCGCGGCGGCTCGGGGTCGGCGTCCGCGAGCTCAAGGACGCGGTCGAGGAGGTCGACCCGCGCCGCATGCTCGAGTCGGGGGACGAGCGGCCGCACCGGCCCGATGCGCCGGCGACCAGACGACCGGAGCCGCGCGAGCCGCGCGAGCCGCCGGACTCGACCTGACGATCCGTCTAGATGGTTGATCGATGATTCGGGTGCGCCCTAATTGTCGATCAACCGTCTAATCTCGTCCGCGATGGCCGAGCGGACGCTCCTCGTTGCCAACCGCGGCGAGATCGCCGTCCGCATCTTCGACACCTGCCGGCGGCTCGGACTCCGCACTGCAGCGGTCGTCGGGCCGGGAGACGAGGGGGCACTCCACACGCGTGTCGCCGATGTCGCGATCCCCGTTGCCTCGTACCTCGATGCGGACGCACTCGTCGCGGTTGCGCGCGCGGCCGGTGCCGACCTCGTTCATCCAGGCTACGGCTTCCTCGCCGAGAGCGCGGCGTTCGCCGAAGCCGTCGGTGCGGCTGGGCTGATCTGGGTGGGCCCCCCGCCTGCGGCTCTCCGGGGCGGTGGCGACAAGCTCGAGGCCAAGCGGATCGCAGCCGCCGCAGGTGTGCCGACGCTGCCGATGGGTACTCCGGACGAGCTCGGCTTCCCGCTCCTCGTGAAAGCGACCGCCGGCGGAGGCGGGCGCGGGATGCGCGTCGTCCATCGCCGCGACGAGCTGGACGATGCGCTCGAGGCGGCGAGCCGCGAGGCGGAGGCGGCGTTCGGCGACGGAACCGTCTATTGCGAGCGCTACCTCGCTCACCCGCGACACGTGGAGGTGCAGCTGATCGGCGACCGCCACGGCACGGTGCTCGCCCTCGGCGCCCGGGACTGCTCGGTGCAGCGGCGCCACCAGAAGGTCGTCGAGGAGTCTCCGCCGCCGAAGCTCGGGAGGGCGCTCGTCGAACGAATCGAACGGCACGCAGTCGCGTTCGCGACCGCGCTCGAGTACGAGAGCGCGGGTACCGCCGAGTTCCTCGTCGACGGCGACGAGGTGTTCTTTCTCGAGCTCAACGG
>JACDBY010000002.1 GCA_013694685.1 Actinomycetota bacterium | reverse complement strand
CCGCTGGACGCTCACCGCGTGGGCCTTCCTCGGTGTCGGCCAGCTGCTCGGCGCCCACTGGGCCTACCAGGAGGTCGGGTGGGGCGGGTACTACGCCTGGGATCCGGTCGAGAACGCAGCGCTCATGCCGTGGCTCGCGGCGACCGCCTACCTGCACTCGGTCATGATCCAGGAGAAGCGGGGGATGCTTCGGGTCTGGAACGTGACGCTCGTCGGGCTCGCGTTCTGTCTCTCGCTCTTCGGGACGTTCCTGACGCGTTCGGGGGTCGTGAGCTCGATCCACTCGTTCACGCAGAGCGCGATCGGTCCATGGTTCCTCGGCCTCGTGGTCGTGGCGGTCGTCTTCACCGCGGCGATGATCTGGCTTCGCCTTCCCCTCTTGCGGACGACGGCGCGCCTCGAGTCCCTCGTCTCGCGCGAGGCGTCGTTCCTCTACAACAACCTCCTGCTCATCGCGCTCTGCCTCACGATCCTCTGGGGCACGGCGTGGCCGATCCTCTCCGAGGCGGTGCGCGGGGAGTCGGTCGTGGTCGGCCGGCCGTACTACGACTTTTTTCTCCGGATCTTCGGGCTGCCGCTGCTCCTCCTGATGGGCATCGGGCCGCTCATCGCCTGGCGGCGCGCCTCCGTGCGCGGGCTGTTACGGGTCTTCGCGTGGCCGGCCGGCCTCGCGCTCGCCGCGGGGATGCTGTTGATCGCGCTGGGAGCGGGGTCGTCGATACCCGGGCTCATTGCCTACACGTTCGCGACGTTCGTGCTCGCGACGATCTCGCTCGAGTTCGTGCGTGGTACGTCCGCCCGTCGCGCCTTGAGCGGCGAGAACGTGCCGAGGGCCTTCGGCCAGCTGGTGAGCCGGAACCGACGTCGCTACGGGGGCTACGTCGTCCACGCTGCGATCGTCCTCCTCGCGATCGGGGTCGCCGGCTCGAGCGCGTACGACTCGGTGGTCGAGGGGCGGTTGACGCGTGGTGAGTCGCTCTCGGTCGGCGGGTACACGCTCACCTATCGGGAGCTGACGGAGCGGGAGGGGGCGAACGCGACCGAGATCCGCGCTCACCTCGACGTTCGGCGCGGCGACGACGACCTCGGGACGATCGCCGCCGGCAAGAACGCCTACAGCGTCGAGCAGCAGGTCTCCAACGAGGTCGGGATCCGGTCGGACCTCCTCACGGGTGAGGACCTCTTCGTGATCGCCGAGCAGGTGCGGGACGACGGAGCGGTCTACTTCCGGGTGTTCGTGAAGCCCCTCGTGAACCTCATCTGGCTCGCAGGGCTCGTGTTCGTCCTCGGCTCGCTCATCACGCTCTGGCCCGACGCGCGCGAGGAGCGGCGACTCGCCACGCGCTACGCCCGCACCGGCGAGTCGGCAAACCGGCCGGCCACATGACCCTCTGGGTCGTGCTCGGCACAGCGCTTGCCGCTGCGGTCGTCGTCGTGGTCGCGCTGCCCTTCCTGCGCGAGCCAGCGCCCTCCTCGGACTCGCTCGACGCACTCGGCGACACCGACCGCCGCCGTCTCGACGCACAGGAGGCGCGAGATCGCGCTCTCGCGGCGCTTCGTGAGCTCGAGGCGGACCACCGGGCCGGGCGCGTCTCGGACGACGACTACCGGAGCGTCATCGGTGCGGTGCGTCGCGATGCAGCCGAGGCCCTTCGTACGCTGGACGCAGTGGAGGCAGGGACTCGGAGCGGGGAGACGAAGACGGGATGATGGGTCGTCGCGCCGGAACGGCCGTCGCCGCGCTCGTCCTCTCGATCTCGTTCCTGCTCGCCGGTACCGCTGCCGGCGACCCAGGCGCGGACAAGTATCGCGTCGATAGCGAGCTCGAGCGTCTGCGCTCCCAGGCTGTCGACACAGATCGACGGGCGGGCGTCCTGACGGAGGAGCTGAGCGCGGTTGCCGGTCGGGTGCGAGAGCTGCAGTCGGGTGTCGACGCGCAGCATGCACGGCTCGACGTGCTCGAGGGGACGCTCGCACGAGCCCAGGCGCGACTCGGCGCGCTCGATCGGACGATCGCGGCTCAGACCGCACGCTACGCGCGTCTGCGCGGCGAGTACGTCGTCGCTCTCGACCGCCTCGAGCTGCGTGTGCGGGAGCTTTACATGACGGACGAGCTCGATGCGCTGTCGCTCGTCCTCGGCACGACGAGCTTCACGGACATCATCGACAACCTGGAGCTCCTCGGTCGCATCGGGGAGCAGGACGAGCGGATCGCGGCGCGCGTGAAAGGCTCGCGCGACGACGTGCGCGAGGCGCGCCGGCGCACGCGGCTCGCCCGGGAAGAGGCCGCACGCGTCGAGGAGGCCGTTGCGTCGGCCACGTCCGAGCAGCGGTCGGTCGTGACGCGCCTCGTGGCGAGTCGTGATGCGCTCGTCGCAGCCAGGCGGACGAAGTCGGTGACGCTCGCCTCGATCGAGGGTGATCGCGAGACCGTGCTCGAGGAGATCGACGCACTCGAGGCGCAGAGCGCCGAGCTCGCGGCGCAGATCCGCCTCAGCCAGCAGGAGTCGCCGGTGACGCCGGTCGTACAGCCGTCCGGCAGCGGCATTCTCGGCTGGCCCGTATCCGGTCCGGTGACGAGTGGCTTCGGAATGCGCTGGGGCAGGATGCACGAGGGCATCGACATCGCGGTCGGCTCGGGGACGTCCGTGCGGGCATCCGCAGCCGGATCGGTCATCTACGCCGGGTGGCTCGGCGGCTACGGCAACCTCGTGGTCGTCGACCATGGAGGCGGGCTCTCGACCGCCTACGCGCACAACTCGTCCTTCGCCTCGTCGGTCGGCCAGACGGTCGTCGCGGGCGAGGTCGTTGCCTACTCCGGGAACACCGGGAACTCCAGTGGGCCGCACGTGCATTTCGAGGTGCGCGTGAACGGCTCGGCGGTCGATCCGCTCGGGTACCTGTGACGCGCCGCGGTTAAAGGCTTCCCGACCGAGTTCCGATGCTCACAAGGTGGGTACCGCGACGTCGAGGACGCCGGGACGGGCGCTGGCCGCGCTCCGCCGGCGCGCGCTGCGCCGCCTCGGGCGCGACGACGCCTTCGCCGGTCGGCTCCGTCGCACCGAGGAGCGCCTCGAGACGATCGTGGCAGGCGCTCCCGGGATCATCTACATCTCGGAGCTCGGCCCGCGTGGCCGGTGGCGGTACGTCAGCCCGCGCATCGAGGAGATGCTCGGCTTCACCGCGTCGGAGTGGACGGCGGAGCCCGACCTCTGGATCCGGCAACTCCATCCCGGCGATCGTGACGCCGTCGTCGCGGAGAAAGAGGAGCTCGCGTCGCACACGACCGGTGAGCTCCACGAGTCCGAGTATCGGCTCCTCACGCGCTCCGGTGACTGCCGCTGGATCCGCGACGCCGCGACGATCGTCGCCGCCGACGACGGGACGCTCGTCTGGAGCGGCGTCCTCAACGACATCACCGAGCGACGCGCCGTGGAGGAGGAGCTGAAGGCGAGCGAGGACCGCTTCCGCACGGTCGTCGAGACCGCGAGCGACGCCTTCGTGAGCATGGACGCGAACGGACTCATCGTCGAGTGGAACCGCATGGCCGAGGAGACGTTCGGCTGGCGCCGGGACGAGGCGATCGGGTTGCCGGTCGCGGACACGATCGTTCCCGAGCGCTACCGCCCGTCGCACCTGCGGGGATTCGAGACGTTTCTCCGCACGGGTCACGGTCCTGCGCTGGGCCGCACGCTCGAGCTGAGCGCCGTCACCCGCGACGGTGTCGAGTTCCCGGTGGAGCTCAGCATCTGGGAGAGCGCGAGCCAGGGCGTGCAGAGGATCAACGCATTCCTCCGCGACATCACGGAACGGAAAGAGCTCGCGGCAGTGACGCACCAGGCGTTCCACGACGCGCTCACGAACCTCCCGAATCGCGTCCTCTTCACCGATCGAGTGGCTCAGGCGCTCGCGCGCCGACCCGCCCCCGCAGCTCCGTCCGTCGCCGTGTTGCTGCTCGATCTCGACGACTTCAAGACGGTGAACGACAGCCTCGGGCACGCAGCGGGCGATCAGCTCCTCGTCGAGGTGGCGACGCGTCTCGCGTCATGCGTGAGGCCGGGGGACACGCTCGCCCGCCTCGCAGGAGACGAATTCTCCGTCCTGCTCGAAGGGATCGAGGATCTCAACGAGGTCACGCGAGTCGCCCGGAGGATCGGCGAGCGGCTCGAGAAGCCGTTCGAGATCGAGGCGATGGAGGTCGTCGTCCGCGCGAGCATCGGGATCGCAGTCGGCCGGCATGCCGAGGTCCGGCCGGAGGAGATGATGCGCGATGCCGACGTCGCGATGTACGCGGCCAAGGCGCGCGGGAAGGGCGAGTTCGAGCTCTTCCAGCCGCAGATGCGCCACGCGGTCGTGACGCGGATGGAGCTCAAGGGCGACCTGCGTCGCGCGCTCGACCGCGACGAGCTCCGCGTTCACTACCAGCCGTACGTCCTGCTCGACGGTGGCAGGGTCGTCGGCGCCGAGGCGCTCGTCCGCTGGGAGCATCCGGAGCGCGGGCTCATCCCCCCGCTCGACTTCATCCCGCTCGCCGAGGAGATGGGGCTGATCGTCCCGATCGGACGGTGGGTGCTGCACGAAGCGTGTGGTCGAGCGGTCGAATGGACACGCCGTTTCCCGGAGCTTGGCCCGCTCACGTTCAGCGTCAACGTCTCCGCGCGACAACTGCAAGACGGTTCTTTCGTCGACGACGTCGCGACGGTCGTCGCCCAGCACGACCTCGAACCGAAGCAACTCGTGCTCGAGCTCACGGAGAGCTGTCTCGTCGAGGATCCCGACAACGCGGTGAAGCGCCTGCGCGAGCTCAACGACCTGGGAGTGAGCCTCGCGATCGACGACTTCGGGACGGGGTACTCCTCGCTCAGCTACCTGCAGCGCTACCCGATCGAGATCCTCAAGGTGCACCGGTCGTTCGTCTCCGCGCTCGGGCGCAGCGCGGACGAATCCTCGATGACGAGGGCGATCCTCCAGCTCGCTGAGAACCTCGGGATGGCGACGATCGCCGAGGGCGTCGACGAACCCGCGCAGGTGGCGGCGCTGCTCGAGCTCGGCTGCGTGTACGCCCAAGGGTTCCATTTCAGCCGACCGCTGCCCCACGACGCCTTCGCCGCGTTGCTCGAGCGCGAGGCGGCGCTCGCTCGCGCGGTTCCCCCCTCCGTCGTGACCTTCCGGCGGGCCGCCGGGTAGTTCAGGCAGCGTCGATCGCGCGCGGGAGCCGATCCACAGCGACGACATGCAGATCGGGCAACGCGCGCCACCGCTCGGCCAGACCGAGTCCGTACCCGGCAAAGAGCTCGTCCGGGACCGTGAAGCCGATGTCGGTCAGCGGGATGTCGTCGACGAGCCGCCGGTACGGCCGGTCGAGCAACGTCACCGCGGCGAGACTCGCGGGATCGCGCTCTGCGAAGACGCGGGTGAGGAACGCGAGGGTCAGGCCCGTGTCGACGACATCCTCGACCACGATGACGTCACGCCTCGCGAGGGGCCGGTCGAGGTCCTTGAGGAGGCGAACACCGCCCCCGGTGCGCCCACTCCCGTACGGAGCCAGCTCGATCACGTCGAGCTCGTGATCGACGCCGAGCGCTCGCGAGAGATCGGCGAGGAAGACGGCGCTCGACTTGAGCGGCGCCACGAGGAGCGGCAGGCGCCCCGCGTACCGCTCACCGAGGTCTCGTCCGAGCTCGGCGACCCGCGCGGCGATCTCGTGACGATCGAGATACACCTCGCCGATCGGCTCACCGGCGGCGCGGAGGCGCTCCGCGGTGGTCTGGACACTCACGAGGCGATGCGCAACCGATAGCGCTGGGCGAGCCGCTCGATGTCGCGCCGGTAGAAGAGCTTGACCCGCACCTCCGGGTAGAGCTCGCGCACCTCGCGCAGCTTGCGGTTTTTCCGGGTCACGAGCGACTGCTTCATCATCGTGACCTCGATGTAGAGGTTCTGCTCGGGCAGGAAGAAGTCGGGCGTGAACGCTCGCGTGACGCGACCCTCGGCGTCGCGCTCGAGCACGAAGCTGCGCGGCTCGTACTCCCACGGGATCCCGTACCAGTCGAGGATCTGCGCGCACTCACGCTCTGCGGCGTTGACGAAGCGCGGCGGCTGGGAGCCGCGATATGCCTGGAACGCAGCGCTTTCCGTGGGCGAATCGCGCACCGTCCCGAGGGTAGCGAGCGGCCCGGACGACCTCCTGGCGGCCGTAGACTTGCGACGATGCCGTCCAGCGAACGCCCGTTCCGCATCGCGCACCTCTCCGACCTCCACTGCGGCGGGCCGTACTTCGAGGCGACTCTGCTCGAGCGGGCGATCTCCGAGATCAACGAGCTGCACCCGGACATCGTCGTCTGCTCGGGCGACCTGACGACCTTCGGCTTCAAGCATGAGTACCAGCTGGCACGGCAGTACCTCGACCTGATCGACTGCGACTCGTTCGTCGTCGTGCCCGGGAACCACGATGCGCGCAACGTCGGCTACGTCCACTTCGAAGACCTCTTCGGCGACCGGAGCTCCGTGCTCCGGAAGGACGGCGTCACCGTCGTCGCGGTCGACTCGACCGAGCCCGACCTCGACCACGGACAGATCGGCCGGGGTCGCTATCCGTGGATCGAGGAGCAGTTCAAGGAGCCGGCCGAGCTCCGCATCTTCGTCCTTCACCACCACCTGCTGCCCGTTCCAGGCACGGGGCGCGAGCGCAACGTCGTCTACGACGCGGGCGACGCGATCGAGTGCCTCCTGCGGTCAGGCGTGCAGCTCGTCCTCTCCGGTCACAAGCACGTGCCCTACGCCTGGCGCCTCGAGAACCTCTTCGTCGTCAACACCGGAACCGTGTCCTCGCTCCGCCTCCGGGGAAACACGAGACCCTGCTACAACGTCGTCGAGATCAACGGCGATCACGTCTCGATCTCGCGTCGCCATCCGTTCCACGGCGAGGAGCGGATCATCCAGTTCTCGTACGAGACGTTCGAGTACGAGAAGTACACGGCCCGCATCGAGCGGGAGGTGACGACGCGCGGGTGAGACGCGTGGTCGCGATCATCGACGGCGAGCACTACCCGCCGGTCGTGCGGGACGCCCTCGCCGAGCTGGATGACGTGGTCGTCGCCGCGGTGCTCGTCGGTGGTACGGAGAAGCTGCGCGACGACGGCGCGGGATACGGCGTCGCGCTCGAGCCCACGGTGGAGGAGGCGATCGAGCGGCACCAGCCGGACGCCGTCCTCGACCTGTCCGACGAGCCGGTCATGGGCCCACGGGAGCGCTTCGTGCTCGCCGGCCGCGTGCTCGCACTCGGGCTTCCCTACGAGGGGCCAGACTTCAGCTTCGAGCCGCCCCTGACGACACCCGTCGACCTGCCGACGCTGGCCGTGATCGGAACCGGGAAGCGGGTCGGCAAGACCGCCGTCACGGGCCACGTCGCGCGCCACCTCGCGACCGGGCGACGCGTCGTCGTCGTGGCGATGGGGCGTGGCGGGCCCGCCGAGCCCGAGGCGGTGGTGGTGCCGCCGACGGTCGAGAGTCTCCTCGCGCTCTCGCGGGACGGTCGTCACGCGGCCTCCGATCACCTCGAGACCGCGCTCGTCGCGGGCGTCCCGACCGTCGGCTGCCGGCGTTGCGGTGGTGGCCTCGCAGGCGCGGTCGCCAGCTCGAACGTCATCGAGGGAGTGACGCTGGCGCGGACGCTCGAGCCCGAGCTCCTCGTGCTCGACGGGAGCGGCGCAGCGCAACCGCCGGTGGACGCCGGTGCGCGGCTGCTCGTCGTCTCGGCCGCGCAGCCCGTCGAGGTCACGTCGGGCTACCTGAATACCTATCGGGCGCGGATCGCCGACCTCGTGCTCGTCACGATGGCCGAGGACGACGCGCCGCACGATGCGCTCGTCGCCGCGCTGCGGCCGCATGTCCGGCCCGGCACCACGGTGATCCGCAGCGTCCTGCGACCGCGGCCGCTCGAGCCGCTCGAAGGAGAGCGTGTCGCATACTTCTGCACCGCTCCGGTGACGCAGCACC